>DATBYL010000388.1:0-12765 GCA_036513735.1 Candidatus Acidiferrales bacterium | reverse complement strand
AGAGCGGTCTGAAACAGAATCCGAAGGATGAAGCCGCGCTGAAACAATTGCCGGCGCTTTATTTTGGGATGAAGCGCTGGAAAGAAACGGTGGACGCGCAGAAAAATTGGGTGGCGTACGTCAAGGATGAGCCGGATGCGGTTCCATCGAAGAATACGACTCTGGCCGACGCGTACCTTTTGCTTGGGTGGTATCAATTTTTTGCGCGAGATTTTTCCGGCTCGCTCGCTTCCAGCGATGAAGTTCTTAAGCTGGATAGCACCCGCCTGTCGGGAGAAGAGGAACGCGCGCTAGCGCTGTTGTTACTGGGCCGGGAAAAAGAGGCGGAAGCAATTTATCTGGCAAACGAAGGCAAGAAAATGGAGACAACGTCTGACGAAATTTGGGACGACTCCGTTAACGGCGATTTCGCCGCGCTCCGGAAAGCAGGGATCACCAACAATGAAACCGAACACATCAGCGATCTGATGGCCGCCCAGCAGGACGCGCGAAATATGGCGCAGGACGAAGCGACGCTGAAAACTAATTCGAACGACGAGAGCGCGCTGCGGCAGCTTCCATACTTGTATTACAAGAAAAAGCGATGGGCGGATGCGGCCGAAACGGAAAAGCGTTATGTCGCGTTGCTGCGGGCCAAGCCGGAATCCGATGCGACGCGCGCGGGGGGCCTGCGAGATTCGCTCGACGTATTGGCGTGGTACCAATTGCTCGTGCGAGATTTCTCAGGCGCGCTCGCGTCCGGCGACGAAGCAAGAAAGCTGGACCCGGATCACTTGCTCACTGAATCACTGCGCGCCCACGCATTGATGTTTCTCGGCAGAAACCAGGAAGCGGAAGATCTCTATATCGGGAACATCGGCAGGAAGATGGAGCCTGGCAAAGACGATCTGTGGGAGGCCGCAAACCTTTCGGATTTCACATCGTTTGAAGACCATGGAATAACGAATCGCGAGCTTGTGCGCATCCGGGGATTGCTGCGGCGGCCGGAATACGAGCGGCTGCTGGGACAATATTTGGAGACGCTGAAGACAAATCCGAATGACGACACCGCGCTGCACTATTTACCCGCGGTGTATTTCGATTTGCTGCGCTACAAAGAAGCGGTGGACGCGGGGAAGAACCGGATCGCGCATTTGGTGGCTGCGAACAAGCATGATGCCGACTCGACAAGCGCGCTGGTGATCGCGTATGGCTCGGAATCCTGGTATCAACTGATGAGCGGAGATTTTGCCGGCGCGCTTGCGTCCACCGATGAGGCGCTGAAGCTGGATCCGTCCGATCTCGTCAACACGATGAATCGCGCTCATGCGCTGCTGTTCCTGGGCCGCGCGGCGGAAGCGCAGGCGATCTATCTTGCGAACGTTGGAAAGAAAATAAACGACGATCAATCTTGGTCTGCCGGAGTTCTGGATGATTTATCAACGCTGGAAAATCGCGGATTCACAAATCCTGAAGTGGCGCGAATTCGTACGTTGATTCGCAAGGCTGACAACGAGCGTTTGCTGGCGCTTTACCAGGAACACTTGAAGGCGAATCCGAATGATGCGTCGGCGCTGAGCCAGCTTGCGGACATTTACTTGAAGCTCGAGCGATGGACAGACGCGGCGAACGCAGCGAAAAATTATGTGGCGTTCGTTCAACAGCAGACAAATCACGATGCTCGATGGACGAATAGTTTAGCGAGCGCGTATATCGGCCTGTCGTTTGCGCAACTTTTCATACGGGATTTTGCGGGATCGCTGGCGTCCAGCGACGAGGCGATTAAGTTGAACCCTAAGGATCTGGTGGCGCAGACAAATCGCGCGCACGCGTTACTTTTTCTGGGCCGCACGAAAGAGGCCGAGGCGATTTATCTCGGGCATCGCGGCGAGAATGTTTTTACGAATTCCGAAGAAAAATGGGAAGAGGCGATCCTGGGAGATTTTGACGATCTGGAAAAAGCCGGGCTTGGCAATGCTGAAATTGCGCGGGTCCGCGCTTTGCTGAAGGCGCCGGCCAAGTAGAATCCGTGCACGCTGAATTATAAGCAAAGGTTTTGATTGTCATCGAGCGGATGACTCGATAGAATGCCCGCCAACGGAAAAACATGGAAAACACAATAGAAATTCGCTCCGAAGCTCGGATTGCCAGCGGCTATTCTCGAAGGATGAGGCCGGCGGCTTGCGCAAGTCTGGCGCTGTTGTGTTTACTGCCGATTTTTCTTGCAGGGTGCGCGGCGAGAGCGCTGCGAACCGATTATAAGGATTACGAAAATTCCTACGCCGAAAGTTCCAATCGGCAAATGCTACTGAACCTGGCGCGGCTGAGCGAACATCACCCGACATATTTTTTCAAGATGGGACAAATTACAACAAACTATCGGTATCAGGCGACGGTTACCGGAAATGGAATGTATAGTCCGCCGAATTATCCCGCGGGTCCCGGTGGCGGAGGCACACCCGGTGCGTTGTACGAGAAAGATCCGGGTTTCTCGTTCGTGCCGGTGAACGATGACGCCACGGCGCAGCAACTTTTGAAGCCCATGCAGGCTGAACTATTTTACGTTTTGTTTCAGCAGGGATGGCGCGTAGATCAATTAATGCGTCTGATGGTGGATCACATCGAGTACAAGCCGGATCCGAATAGTGATGTTGTCCACACGATTCGCAACGTTGCTTCCGAATCCAATCTGAAAGATTATTTGACGTTTCTGCGCATCAGCGCGCTTGCTTATCACTTGCAGCGGCGCGGGCACTTAATTTTTTCCGCTGACCAGAAATTTCAGCCGGTGCTTACCGGCGGAGTTTCGCTTACAGGCAACGCCGCTCCGCAGGCGAAAGATATTGTGGATGCATGGACGAAAAATTTGGTGTGGCAGCAGGATCCGACCAATAAGGATTCCTGGCAACTGGGGCAGTTCGTAACTTTGCCGAAATTCAAGTTAACGCCGAGCTATCAGCCGGGCGACAAAGATCATCCGAGCAATGTGAGTGCTTACGAAGTGGAAGTTGATATGCCGGAGCTTGCGAATGTATTGTCCCTCGGGCCGACGCTGCAGATTCTGGATTCCAATGGATTGGGATTTGGAGTCCTGGAATCTACCGGAGATTCGTCAAAGCCCGCAAAACCCGGGCAGGGTTCGGCACAACTGGTGATGCGTTCGTTGATTGGAATGATGGCCGCCGCTGCGCAGGAACAAAAAACATTTGACGCGCTGATGGCCCTTGCCGTTCAAGATAAAACTCAGGATCCAATTCCGGCGGCGGAAAAGCAGCCGTTGCTGACGCTGAATTGGGACCACAAGGAAATTTCCGAACTCACGCCGGTTCTGACGAGTTTGGAATATATGGGGAAAACCTATGTGGTTGCCGATCCGCGGGCGGATAATCCGCTGAAAGAATCGTCGTGGAACCGCGACAATTTCCGCATCATCACGCAACTTGTGGCGCTGATTACCGTGGATATTTCCAAATTCCCACCGCAACAGATTTTGCAATTGCGCACGCAGTAAGCCAGGCATGTCCGGCTCGACCCAGGTTTCAAACCCAGAAACTTCTATGGCGAAATCTGCGCAGGCGATTGTGCTGCCGCTGGTTGTGTCTATTGGATTCACAGGCCACCGGCATTTGCCAGATGAATCCAAATCTCGCGCATGCATTCTGAAATTTCTGCAGGACTTCAAATCAAAAACAAATAAAACTGTTTATGGTGTGTCGTCCGCGGCGGCGGGTGGAGATTTGCTGTTTGCGGAATCGTGCATCCAACTCGGATTGCCCATCCGAATACTTTTGCCGGCGCCGAAGGAACAATTTCGCGAGGATTTTGACGCGCCGACGTGGGGCCGCGCGGAATCCGTGATGCAGCGCGCGATTTCCGTGGAAGTAATTGGCTGTGGCCAAACGAAAGAGGAGCGCTACTACGAGTGCGGCGCGGAAACAGTTCAACAGAGTGAAATTTTGCTGGCGTTGTGGGATGGAAGGCCTTCGCAGGGCTTAGGCGGAACGGAAGAAATATTCACGTATGCGAAAAATCAGGGGCGGCCTGTGGTGTGGATTCACAGCGTCACCGGGGAAATTCAGCATTTCAATCAGGAAAAGGAATCGACGAAAGATCCTGAACTGGATTTTTTGAATGGACTGCCGGATAAGGGCGCGCACGCGGAAATAAAAACGCCATTTGATCTTGCGCACGCGTGGTTCTTGAAAATTGATGACAACGCCAGTCACGCGGCGCCGCAACTCCGCCGGTTGGCGGCCATTCCGATTCTGTGCACGGCCGGCGCGGCGATTTGTACAGCGGCATTTTCATTTGCGCATAACAGCGGCGCGCTGGTGGGCATCGGCGCCGGGTTGGGACTGATGACCAGCGCTCTTCCCAGCGTGATGCGATTGTATAGCCGCCAAATCACCTGGACGAGAATTCGCACGGCGACCGAGATTTCGCGTTCCGTGCTGGCGTTGTGGCGAACGCCGGGGCCGTATGAAGTGATCGGGCCGGAAATTATCCCGGAGCTTGCTGGAATGCTGGCGTCGCTGAATTATCTGAAGATATCGGATGGAGCGGATCGCCGCACCAGCCTGGAGGATTTCAAGAGAGTCTATCGCGAAGAACGAGTGCAGGATCAGATTGAGTATTTTTCCCAGAACGCCACAAATTCGGATCGCAAAACAAATCAATATCAGCACACCGTGACGCTTTCGGTGGTCGTAGGGCTTATGGTCAACGCGTTAATGCTGCTGGCGACGTACTGGTTGAGAAATTATTTTGGAAGACATTGGCTGACGGGCCTGGCATTTGCGGGCACGGTCTGTTTTCAGATTGCTACAGTGGCCGGTGCGTTGCTGGTCGTGAACGACTGGCTCCGGCGACGCGAACGTTACAGAGAATTGCACCACTTGCTAGTAGTGTGGGATAAACAGATTGCTTCGGCGGGCACGTGGGCGATTGTGCTGCGAACGGCGACGCGTGTGGAGCGAGCCTTGTTGGCGGAAGTGATCGAGTGGCGGTCGCTGATTCGGAATCGCAAGATGCCGCAGAAATAAAAATATGAAAAAAATCTTGGCGTTGGATGGCGGAGGAATTCGAGGCGTTTTCAGTTTGGAAATTTTGATTCGCATGCAACAAATGCTTCGCGAGCATACGGGTAATCCCGCGCTAGTGCTTTCGGATCACTTTGATTTTTTCGCGGGCACCAGCACCGGCGCGATTATCGCCACGTGCCTCAGTTGGGGCATGGACGTCGAAAAAGTAATGGGCCTATACGTGGAAAACGGCATGAAAATGTTTCAGCGTTTTCCGTGGTACCGGCCGTTTAAGCGCATGTTTGTAGCGCGCTATCAGGCGCAGCCGATTTCAGACATGCTGCAGCGAATATTTTCAGAAGATGGCGAAGGAAAAGTTCCGGCGCTGCTGAGCACGAAATTGTTGAAGACGCTTTTGCTGATCGTGCTGCGCAATCAGACGACGGGATCGGCGTGGCCGGTGACGAATAATCCGAACGCCATGTATAACGATACGAAACTGGATGATTGCAATTTGAATGTGCCGCTGTGGAAAGTAGTTCGCGCCAGCACGGCCGCGCCAGTTTATTTTGACCCGGAAGAAATAACGTTGGGCGGCAATCTTCATATTTTTGTGGACGGTGCGCTTACGCCATATAACAATCCCGCGTTGATTGCGGCGCTGACGGCGACATTGCCTTCGTACAACGTAAATTGGGAGCCGGGGGCGGAAAAAATCCGTCTGATTTCGATTGGAACGATTCGAGTTTCCTCCGCCGCATTTAAAACTAAGGCCAAAGAAATGTGGCTGGGCTACCAACTGCCGCGAATTCCCGCGGCACTCGTGCAGGGAATTGCGGTTGAACAGGATTATCTTTGCAGGTGTTTGGGCGAATGTCTTTTCGGCGAAGCGATCGATTCCGAGATTGGCAATCTGGTTGGCATGACGCTGCCCGGGCCAAGGTGGTTCAGCTATGTTCGATACAACCGATCGTATCTGGGGAAAGAAGCGGAGAAACTGTTGAGCGATGGCTCCTTGCTCGCGAAGCTTGATGCGGTAAGCGCGATTCCAATTTTGCGCGAAGTTGGCCGCGAGTATGCGGCGCAAAATGTGAAGCTGGAGCACTTGATTTAAGAGCAGCTTCCGGAATGATTCGAGGAAAAATGATTCGTGCCTGTTTTGTGATTGCCGCGCTGTTCGCGATTGCGGCGCCTGCACTCGCGCAGGAACCCGATCCGGAACTAGTCCGCTACATAAGTTCCATTCAGGCGATCGACAATCATTCGCACATCACCGCGCTGGATCGCGATCACGATAAAGGCTACGACCAGCTGCGCTGTGATGTTCTGCCTCCGGCAACAGGGCTTCCCGCGGCGAATTTTCGATTCAACGCGGATCAACAGTGGGCGTACAAAACTCTTTACGGATTTGACGCGAAGAGCGGCGATGACGCGGAAATTAAGAAAATAATCGAGATGGAACTTGCCGCGCGCAAAGAACACGGCGACGGATTTTACGCGTGGGTGATGGAAAAAGCAGGGCTGGAAACGGCTTTTGCGAATCGCACCTTCATGCCGCCGGAAATGCACGCGCCGCAAATTCGTTGGGTGCCCTATGAAGACGCGCTGCTATTTCCCCTGAACAATGGGGCGGCGAAAGCCGTGAATCCGGACCGCCGCGCACTTTTTGGAATGGCCGAGGATCTGCTCCACACATATTTGCTGGACGCGGGAATGAGTCACACGCCGGCCACACTGGATTTATATGTTGAGAAAGTTGTGCGCGTCACTTTGCAAAAGCAAAGATCAGCGGGCGCTGTGGCAGTGAAATTTGAAGCTGCGTATCTGCGCGCGCTGGATTTTGCACCGGCTTCGAGCGTGGAAGCATCACGCATTTACGCCAAGTATGTGGCGGCGGGGAATCCGTCTGCGGCGGAATACAAAACACTTCAGGATTATTTATTCAAGCAAATCGCACTGGAAGCGGGCAGGCTTGGAATGGCCGTGCATTTCCACACCGGTAGCGGATGCGGCGAATTTTTTGACGATGCCGGCGCGGACGCGATGTTGCTCTCGAGAGTATTTAACGATCCGGATTTGCGCAAGACGAATTTCGTGGTACTGCACGGCAATCCGCCGAAAGAGCGAAGCGTTTCGGCCCTCATTCTAAAGCCGAATGTCTATGTGGATATTTCCGTGCTGGAGTTTTACTGGTCGCCCACAGAGCTGGCGAGAATTCTTCGTCCCTGGCTGGAGATGATGCCGGAACATGTGATGTTCGGCTCGGATGCAGGGCCTTTCGGTCCCGGACTCGATTGGGAGGAAACAATTTTAATCGCCTCGCGGAATGCGCGCCGCGCGCTTGCGCTGGTTTTGTCGGACATGATGCGTGACGGAATAATTTCTCGAGATCGCGCGAAAGAAATTGCGCAGCGCGTGCTAAGAGGAAATGCCGCGCAATTGTATGGGATGAATTTACAGCCCTTACGGAATTTCGGTTGAAGGCGCTTCACTGCCAGCATCGGCGACTGAGGTTTCAGGAGTAATGAGGAGTTTGGTTCCAGTTTGCTGATTGAGTACGAGATATTCTGCCGGAACCTTCGCCGCGAATTTCCGCACAAGCTTCTTCGCTTCCTCAAGACTGTCGGCAGCCTCCATCCAGCGAACACTTTTGGATTCGATCCGGAAAATATCAAACGTAGCGAGCATGTCCTCTATGAACTCCCCGGCGTACTAAACGCCCAGCCAAAGCGCCTTCCTAACGAATAAGTTCGCTGTTGTATTCGCGAATCAAGCCGTAGCACTCGCACGAGCATTCTTCGAGCGCTCTGCGATTCAGAACTCTCACAGCCCCTCTGGTATATTCGATGATCCGTTGTTTTTGCAAAACGCCGGCGGCAGCGGTCACGCTGCCGCGATCCGTGCCGAGCATGGTCGCCAGAAAATCGTGCGTCATGGGAATCAATCCAGACTCAACGCGATCCTGAGACATAAGCAACCAGCGCGCGAGCCGTTTTTCCACGTCGTGCAGACGATTGCAGGCAGCCGTCTGCGAGACTTGCATCCGGTTGACAATGGCGAAGCGGCTGAATCGGAGCAAAATTTCCGGATCGGATTGAAATATCTTTTGCATTTTTTCCGCGGCTATACGATAGGCGGTCCCTGAAATTTGCACGATTTCGCGTATCGGGCTTCGCTTCAGCCCGAATGCGCCTTCGAGTCCTACAACGCCCTCACTTCCGACCACTCCGGCTTCGGCGGTTTTTCCATTCGCCATTACGATCACCAGCGAAATTAATCCGTCGTTCGGAAAATAGATTGAGTCAACTTTGTGGCCGCTCTCGTGAAGGATGTCGTGATGAGGAAGTGTTTGGAAACGCAGGCGTGGACGCACCAAGCGGAATTGCCGCGGCGTTAGCGAGAGCAGAACTTTGTTTGCTACCGCTTTTCCATCGGGGCCGGTGCGTTCGCCGGGCAAAACAGGTGCGGACATTCTTACTCCTCATGAGAACGAGTGACGACGCAGTCCCGGCAAGCCGGCGAGACTTCAAGTCTAAGATGTGAATGGCTCGCAGATTACGTGTAGAGAAATAACTTTATTCGGAAAAGAAATCAAGGATATGTAGGAAAACCCGCATAGAGAATATCCCGGACAACAGGCAACCAGTATGCTCCGACCGTTCATCTCCTCCTTATTCCGCGCTTAACTACAGGATTTCCTTGATTGCCCGCCAGTCCGCGGAGGAATAGCTTGGGAGTATGAAAGAAAATGCGGGAAGCGAAACCAAAACTCCGATTAGATTCTTTTTCGTTTCCTGCGTCGCTCTGGCGATGGCTTGCACCGGTGCTGGCGTTCCACAGGCGGCCGCGGCGGATGACTCGAAAGACGTAGACAAGACAGAAGTCCGCAACAACGCCGCCAGTTTACTTGCCGATTTGTTTCACGAAGAAAAAAACGTGGATAAGGTCCTGATCATCAAGCACAACTCGGCTGCGTTCGGGGATCTCATCAAGTCAATTTCAAAAACGGCGAGTGATGGCGAAGCGAAGTTGGAAGCGTTGGCCAAAGACGACAAGACGCTGAACTTGCACGCGCTGGAACTTCCTCCCGGTGAGAAGGCGACGCGCGAAGCCATATCCAAAACCAAAGAGCATGAGATGCTTTTTAGTACTGGCGAAACCTTTGGACTAAACTTGCTGCTCTCGCAAACCGACGCGCTGGATTACGGTTCGCATCTCGCGAAAATCGCCGCGGAGAATTCCTCATCGCCGGAGCAGGAGAAGGAATTCCATGCGCTCGATGTTGCGCTGAAAAACTTATTTAATCGGGTGGTCGCCAGGATACGCGCGTTGCCGGGGAAATAATATTCGCCGAAGCTTTTCCTGACCATTGAAGATTCCGATTACGTGCCTTTGATCGCGTGGGTGCCATGCACGACGGCCGCGCCGGCGCGCATGGCTGCTGCGACGAACACGACCTCCGAAATTTCCTGATCCGAAACGCCTGCTTCGCGCGCTTTGTTTGCGTGAATCTCAATGCAATACGGACACTGCGTAGTGAACGCGACGGCCAGCGCCATCATCTCTTTATATTTAACCGGAATCGCGCCCGCGGCGAATGACGCCTTGTCGAACGCCACAAACGCTTTCATCGCGTCCGGCGCATTGGCTTCAATCGTTTTCAGCTTGGTCAAATTCTTCATGTCGTACATGAATTGCCTCCTGAGTTTTCACAACATCCAAATGTTGCGTGATTCAGTCCTGAAGCCGATACGTTATTTCCGTCCCGCGAGCGCTTCATATTGAGCCTTGGTCAACGGCACAACGGAAAGTCGCCCTTCGCGCACCAACGGCGATCCTGCAAAAAGTTTGTTCGCTTTGATTTCCGCGAGTGTCGTCGCTTTGCTAAGTGGTTTTCCAACTTCTATTTCCAATCGCGGATTCTTCGGATCCGAAGAATCTACGGAAATCGCGGTGGCCGTGCCAACCGCGCTTTTTTGATTTCCCGTGTGGTAGATAATGAGCTGGGCGGGAGTTTTCATTTCACGCATGTGCTTCACGGCCGCCGGACTGGTCACGCCGTCCCAAACAGTTTTCTTATCCTTCTGCAAATCCGCGAAAGAATATACGGAAAGTTCGGTTTTCAAAAGATACCAGCTCATCGCGCCTCCACTTTTTATCGTGCCGCCAACGCCAGCGCCTGTGTCGCCCAGTTTGTTCCAGCGGCGGAGACGAACTGATCGCGTCCATACGGAAATCCGCTCTCGAAGAACGGTTGGATTCGCATCGCGCGGCTCTTCACGTACCAAGAGCCGTCGGCGAGTTGCGTGCTCATCAGGAATTGAACTCCGCGTGTGAAAACGGGATCGGAAATGGCGATCGCGCCGCTCTCGCGCAACGCCACCAGCGCCTGGCCCGTTGCGTAGGCATCGCTCGGCAACGAAGGGATCTGCGCCCAACCGCCATCGCTTCGTTGTTGCGCCACAAGGGAATGCGCAGCCGCGTTTATATTTTGTTGATCTCTCTTTGCCCACGCGAGCCCCAAAAGTTGAAACGCGCGGTCTTCGTTATTGCGCGGCTTTGCTGCCGCAATCCAATCGGCGGCGAGACGAATGGCCCGGTCATATTCCACGCGCTGTGTCGGCGGAGCGTAAATCTGCATCGCGCGCATCGAATTCACCGTCACTTCAATGTCGCTCGCTTCAATCGGCGGGCGTTGCGCAAAAATTATCCAACTTCCATCGGACCTTTGATGATTTTTCAAGAAACGAACCATCGCATCAGTGGCTGTGTCAGCCGAATAATGTTCGGCCGCCATTCCCACCAGAATGTAGCTCATCGTATCCGCGTCGCCGGGAATTCCTACTCCTTGCAAAACGCGCTCGCGCCAGCTTTCGATGTATGTGCCATACGTTTTCATTTGAGCTTGAACGATATTTTCGTTCACCGCGATTCGTTTTTCTCTGGCGCCGGCCACCGACACAGCCGTGAAAGTGTTGTTGTGGCAAGAGATGCATCCCGATTTTTGCGCGAACATCACGTCCGTATGCTGCAACAGCGGAATACTTCGCTGAACTGCTTCCCGCACCGATCCCGCCGGCTTGAAATCTAATTGTTGTGCCGTCGGCGTTCCTGAATCTTTTGCACCGGATTCAACCAGCAGACTCAGGATTGCGGTTTTTCCGCGCACGCTCGCGAAATCCAGCGCTGTTTGACCGCGAGGATTTTTCGCATTCACATCCGCGCCGCCCGCAATCAAACGCTTCACAGTATCAGACGACGCTTCGTCGCAAGCCGATACAAGCATCAAAAGCGTGTTGCCGTCAGGATCCTTCGCATTCACATTCGCCCCGTGATCCAGCAAGGAGTTGACTCCGCGCGTGTCATTCAATGGCGGCGAATCAAGCAGCGCTTGCAAGCTCAAATCGTCCTTCTCGGTCGATCCGATGAATAGATCAATGCAACCGGAACATCTGGAAACGATTGCCAACCCCAGCGGATTTGGTCCCGCGGCCTTCACGTCCGCTCCGCGCGCCACCAGCATTCGCAAAACAGTTTCGTCGCCAACATACGCCGCTTCGGCGAGCGGCGTCATGTCGCCGCCCAACCCAGGCGAATGCGCTGAAGGATTCGCGCCGTGATCCAGAAGAGATTTCACCACCGGTGCCGCGCCGTATCGGCCGGCCGCAATCAGCAGAGGCGTTCGCGAATCACCGGATTTCGCGTTCACATCCGCGCCGTGCTCCACCAACTCCGTTACGATTTCCAGATTGTCCGTCGCCCACATCAGCGCCGTCGCGCCAGCTTCATTCTGCAGATTCGGATCGGCGCCCATTTTCAAAAGTTGCCGGACGGAATCCACGTCGCTGTAGAGCGCCGCGTACATCAATGGAGTTGATCCGGCCGGACCCTTCTTATTAATGTTGCCGGGATTATCGCGGATTAACTTTTGAAATGCCGGGCGATCGCCACGGCGAAGCGTGTCCATCATTTGGCCCGCTACGCCATCGGGTGGCGGCGGAGCAGTCTCACCGGCAAGGGCGTCCGGCCATTCCGCGCCTTGATCAATCCAATCCTTAATAATGTTCACTTCGGCGGCGCTCAGCGGGCCGGTCGGCGGCATTTGCAAACCATATTCGGCGCCCGCGAGCCGCAAGTAGAGCCGGCTTCCCGCGCTATTTCCGGGACCGATATCGGCAATCGTGCCGCCGCGCATCGCATCACTGCGGCGATCTAGGCGGAGTCCATTTTTCTGTTGGACTGGCCCGTGGCAGCCAATGCATTTCGATTTGAAAATCGGCTGAACGTCGCGCGCGAAATCAAGTTTGCGCGGTTCTTGTGCGCGGCTGATGCCCCAGAAAACGCACACTGATAGTACGGCGGCTGCAATGATCTTTCGCAATTGTCTCTCCCGAATTTGCCGCGGACGATTGCCTTGAAAATTAAATTCAATCGCGCGCTGCCGCGCCGAACGTGGCCGCGTCCGAATGGCCCGCAATGCTGCCGCCAAATTTAAATTGCCGCTGCAGTTTTTACAAGTCTATAATCCGCGTGCTCATGCCACTTACAAATGGCGATCCCGCCGAACGGCGCGGCCGTTCACTCGGCGCGCTCGGCGTGATTGTCCTCACCGCCATCATTCTGGTTTCACCTTCCTTCTTCCACGGACAATTTCTGGGCGATGATTTCGATTTTCACGTCGACTCGTGGATGGAAGTCACGCAGCAATGGCATCAAGGTGTTGTGTATCCAAGCTGGGCAGCGGGAGCTTGGAGCGGATTCGGCG
>DATBYL010000387.1:0-4927 GCA_036513735.1 Candidatus Acidiferrales bacterium | reverse complement strand
GATCCCGACCGTACGCATATACCTGACCATAATTCGTTGATCCTTTCGTTCCATGGGTGTCCGAGAATTAAACCCGCGTGACCTTAAGTAAGTTAAACGTCCCAAACGCATGAATTGTTTCAAGTTTTTACGCCGGACGGTGTTGACAGAGCGCTGAACGCGAAACCTGTGCGGCGCAAGTCTAACAGCGTCGGAGCATTCTTGACAATGCGCGACATGGGACTTAGGCTTTGCGCGGCAATTTTATTGGGTGGAGGACGAAAATGCAGCCCGAGCAAGTGACAGAAATTTTGAAAAATGTTGGAGCGATACGGCACGGTCACTTTGAGCTGTCGTCGGGTCTCCATAGTGATACATACGTGCAATGTGCGCTGGTATTACAGTATCCGCGGATTGCGGAGCAAATAAGTTCGGCTTTGGCGGCGAAATTCGCTGGATTGGAGATTTCAGCGGTGGTTTCGCCTGCTTTGGGTGGAGTGATACTGGGGCATGAGGTGGCGCGGGCGCTCGGCGCGGGGCGGTCGGGAAATGGAGTGCCGGCACTATTTGTGGAGCGAGATGCTAGCGGGGCGATGACGATGCGGAGAGGATTTTCTCTTGAGCAAGGACAGCCGGTGCTGGTGGTGGAAGATGTGTGGACTACTGGCGGGTCGACTGTGGAGGCGATAAAAGTTGTGGAGGCGGCTGGAGGTCGTGTGGTGGCGGCGGGGGCGATAATTGATCGGAGCATGGGAAAATTGAAATTGCCGGTGAGGGCGGAGGCTTTGGTGAATTTGGATATTAAGAATTATGAGGCGTCTGCGTGCCCGTTATGTGCGGAGGGTGGGGCGGCGGTGAAGC
The DNA here is from genome assembly GCA_036513735.1 of Candidatus Acidiferrales bacterium. Taxonomy (GTDB): domain Bacteria; phylum Acidobacteriota; class Terriglobia; order Acidiferrales; family UBA7541; genus DASTCZ01. The sequence goes on along the minus strand of DATBYL010000387.1, from coordinate 4,087 downwards.
CGGGGAGTCGATTTAAGAAGGTGGGGAAGTAAGTCAAAATCCCCACACGTGAGTACGACGTGTGGGGCACCCAGTCATCCGTGCGATAATCGTCGCGCGCCATGCGGAATTTCAAAATTACAATTTGCTATGACGGGTCGGAATTTTTCGGCTGGCAAATGCAGCCGGGGAAGGCGACTGTGCAGGGCGCGCTGGTGGAAGTGGCGTCAAAGTTGACGCAGGAAAATGTACAGATACTGGGGTCGGGGCGGACGGACGCGGGAGTTCATGCGCTGGGGCAAGTGGCGCATTTTAAGACGGCGAGCGCATCACTGGATGCGAGAGGATTTCAGAGGGCGTTTAACGCGCTGCTGCCTGCCGCGGTGCGGGTGGTGGACGCGGAGGAAGTCGGGCTGAGATTTAATTCGCGGCACGACGCGCTGGCGAAGACATATCAGTACCGGATATATCGTGGAAAGATACTTTCACCGTTTGAGCGGAAATATGTGATGTACGATCCTTATCCGCTGGATGTGGCAGCGATGGCGGAGGCGGCGAGATATTTCGAGGGGACATTTGATTTCACGTCCATGGCGGCTTCGACCGGAGATGAGGAGTTGGATGAGAAGCGGGTGACGACGCGCGTAATTTATAGTTCGCGATTTTTTGCGCGGAAGCGTGATTTATTTTCGCGGGAGGGATTTTTGGCGGGGGCGTCGGCGGATGTGATTGAGGCTGACGGCGGGAAGATTGAGGCGGATGAGTTGGTTTATGTGGTGCGCGGGAAATCGTTTATGAGGTATATGGTGCGGAAGATGGTGGGGACGCTGCTGGATGTGGGGCGAGGGAAGTTGAAGGCTGGAGATATTCCGGAAATTATTGCGGCGAAGGATCGGGCGAGATCGGGAGGGACGGCGCCGGCACTGGGGCTTTATTTGGTGGGGGTGGAGTATGCTGAAACCTGGAAACTTTAGGATACGCGATTTTCGTGATGGCTCGCGCTGAGTGCGAATTGGTGTATAAATAAGCGGAGAGGGGAAATATGTCAGAGACGAATCCAGTTGTACCGGCGTCGACGCCAGTTGCGCCGACGACACCGGCTGTGACTCCTGCGGCTGCGCCGAAACCTGCCGCGGCTCCGGCTGCCCCTGTTGCGGCGGCGGCGGAAGCACCGGCTGGGCCGCCGAAGGTGAAAGTGCGCGCGCCGAGGCAACGTTCTTGTGATGAGAAGGACGCGAAGGGGAAACTTTGCTGCGGACATTTGAAGAGGTACTACGATTATCCGAAAGAAATTGCGGTGCTGGTGGGCGGGCCGATGGTGGAAGTTTACCGCTGCGAATTTTGCAAGACGCTGTACAAGCCGAATATGGCGGAGATGTCACAGAGCTACACGCTGCGGACGTAAGTTTATTTTAGAAGCAAAGACAGATTGCACGGCGGAGAATGTTTCTGAGCGATCAGGCGAAGTCCGGCGAAACTTCTTCGAGCGAAGAATTAATCTTCGATTGGAATTTGCAGGGGCCTGGACAATTTTTAGCCGGGCGCAAGGTGATGCTGGACGATGAAACCTTGCGCGATGGTTTGCAGAATCCTTCCGTATCCGACCCAAGCATCGAAGACAAAATAAAAATATTGCATTTGATGGAAGCGCTGGGAATTGAGACGGTGAACATCGGTTTGCCGGGCGCGGGGCCGCGCGCGTATGCGGACGTGGAAGCGTTGGCGCGGGAAATTGGACGCGCGAAATTGAAGATACGTCCGAACTGCGCGGCGCGTACGTTGGAGACGGACATACGTCCGATTGCGGAAATTTCGCAGAAGACGGGAATTGCGATTGAGGCGGCGACGTTTTTGGGGAGTAGTCCGATCCGCAGGCTGGTGGAAGATTGGACTGTGGATCACTTGGCGCGGACGACGGAGAAGGCGGTGAAATTTGCCGTCGCGCAGGGTTTGTCCGTGATGTATGTGACCGAGGACACGATTCGGACGGACGCGTCGACGGTGAAGCGTTTGTATACGACGGCGATTGAATGCGGAGCGCGAGCGGCGGTTTTGTGCGACACGGTGGGGCATGCGACGCCGAGCGGAGTTTTTGCGTTGGTGAAATTTGTGCGGGATGAAGTGGTGGGGCCATCTGGCGAAAAGATTCGCGTGGATTGGCACGGACATAACGATCGCGGACTGGCGGTGGCGAACTCGCTGGCGGCGATTTTGGCGGGAGCGGATCAGATTCATGCGGCGGCGAACGCGTTGGGAGAACGGGTGGGAAATACACCGATGGAACTAATGTTGGTGAATATGCGATTGCTGGGATTGATCGATCGGGACCTTTCGAGGTTAAAGGAATATTGCGAGACGGTGGCGCGAGCGACGAAGACTACGATTCCTCCGAACTATCCTGTGATTGGACGAGATGCATTTCGGACCGCTACGGGAGTACATGCGGCGGCAATTATTAAGGCGTTCAAAAAATGCGATCCGATGACGGCGAATACGGTTTATAGCGGAGTGCCGTCACATTTATTCGGATTGGAACAGATTATTGAAATTGGGCCGATGAGCGGGAAGTCGAATGTGGCGTTCTGGATGGAGCGGCATGGGATAGCGGAGTCAGACGAAGTGGTGACGAGAATTTTGGATGCGGCGAAGAAGTCCAGCCGCGTGCTGACGGATGATGAGATTACGGCGCTGTGCGGCGCGAGTTGACGCGTATTCGGATGCGAAGTTTATTTCTTGCCGCGGTAACTTTCTCGAGTGGATTAATTTTCGCGATGCCAAAAATAGCTTCAGGAAAACACCAGATTGCGCAGAGTGGAGCGGGTGGTTCCGCTGTGAACGATTTGGTGCGCGATGAGCGTGTGAAGTCGGCGATGGATTGGTTGACGAAGAATGTTTCGTGGGTGACTGACGAGCAGGTGAGGATTACGGAGATTGCGGCGCCGCCGTTTAAGGAAGCGGAGCGCGCAACGTATATGAAGAAGGCGCTGGCGGCGATTGGGTTGCGCGTGCGGACGGATGAAGTTGGGAATGTGGTTGGCGAGCTGGCGGGAACGTCGGAAAATGAAATTGTTTTAATTACAGCGCACATGGATACGGTTTTTCCTGAGGGAACGGACGTTCACGTGAAGCGCGAGCGCGGAATGCTTTATGCGCCGGGAATTTCTGATAATGGCGCGGGGCTGGCGGTATTGCTGGGAGTTGCGCGCGCGATTTGCGACACGAAGATTGCGAATCGGCGGACGATCATTTTTGCGGCGGATGTGGGCGAAGAGGGCGAAGGGAATTTGCGCGGGATACGGAAGTTGGTTGAGGACTACGGAAAGAAACTTTCGGCGGTGATTGCGTTGGACGGGGCGTCCACAGACTATGTGGTGACGCAGGCGCTGGCTTCGCGGCGAATTGAAATTATTTTGACGGGCCCGGGCGGACATAGTTGGACGGATTTTGGCACGCCGAATCCGATTGATGCGTTGGCGCGAGGAATTGCGAGATTTTTGAAGACCATCGAAGTGCCGGGGAGTCCGCGGACGACATTTAATATTGGCGAGATCGAGGGCGGCGGATCGGTCAACTCGATTCCGGCACGCGCAGCGATTAAGGTGGATATTCGCAGCGAGCAGGAGCGCGATATTTCGCGTGTGGAAACGGCGTTGCGCGATGCGATCAAGTTGGGAATTGCCGAGGAGATGGCGGCGTCAAACGCGCGCGGCGTGGCTACCGCCGGCTCGGCGGGAATTGAGATGGAGTTGAAATTGTTGGGAGCGCGCCCGGGAGGAGATTTGGCGGCGGGATCTGCGTTGCTGCAGAGCGTGATGGATGCGGATAGATTTTTGGGAAATCGTTCGCGATTGGAAAGATCGTCGACGGACGCGAACATTCCTCTTTCTGAAGGAATTCCGGCAATTTCGATTGGTGGCGGAGGAACGGCGGGCGGCGCGCACACGTTGGGCGAGTGGTTTGATCCAGCGGGGCGTGAGATGGGATTGAAGCGGGTGCTGCTGACGGTGTTGAGCGCGGCCGGAGTGGAAAAATGAAATTCATTGTTGGAGTGGCGATTTTTGGAGTGATGATTACAGTCGGAATGTGGTTGTATTTTACTCCAGGAACT
>DATBYL010000386.1:0-7686 GCA_036513735.1 Candidatus Acidiferrales bacterium | reverse complement strand
AGGTGATTTTTTCTTCGGCGAATGGCGGCGGCAGTTGGACGGCGATTAGTCCAGATCTGACGCGCAACGAAAAATCCAAGCAGCAATCTTCCGGTGGGCCGCTTTCGCAGGACAACACCAGCGTGGAATATTACGACACGGTTTTCTGCATCGCAGAATCGCCCATTTCTAAAGGGGAAATATGGGCCGGCACGGATGATGGGCTGGTACAGATGACGCGCGACGGCGGAAAAAATTGGACGAATGTGACACCGAAGGGAATTCCGGAATGGATCAAGGTAAGCATCGTCGCACCTTCGCCAACGACTGTCGGCACGGCGTACGCTGCGCTGGACGGACAAAAACTGGACGACATGCGTCCCTACCTTTACAAGACGAATGACTTCGGTAAAACGTGGAAGAAAATTACGAACGGAATTCCGGATAATGCGATCACACATTCCATAAAAGAAGATACGAAGCGGAAAGGACTGCTTTTTGCCGGAACGGAATCGGGCGTATACGTTTCGTTTGACGATGGAGTGAATTGGAAATCACTGCGCGGCACGATGCCGAATACTCCGGTGCACGATATGGTGATTAAGGATGACGATCTGGCCATCGCCACGCACGGGCGTTCTTTTTATGTGATGGATAATATTACGCCGCTGCGCGAAATGACGAATGACGTGCAAAACGCGGAGACGCATCTGTTCACTCCAGTGGCTGCAATCCGCGGACGAGGAATGACTTTGGATTATTGGCTGAAGTCCGCGCCGCAAGGACCAATCACGATTGAAATTTCCGATGCTTCCGGAAAAGTAATTCGTACATTCACTGGACGCGCTCCTGTGGCCGGCGCCGAAGAAACACCAGCCGGGGGCGGACGAGGACGCGGCGGCGAAGGCGGATTTGGCGGAGGCGGTGCGGCGCCTACTGTGAATGCTGGCATGAACCGATTCACGTGGGACTTGCGGACTGATCCGCCAAGTCAGGTTCCCAATGCGGTTTATTGGGGCGGACGCGGAGCCGGCGTGGCCATTTCCACCGGCACGTACAACGTGAAGCTGACCGCGGGCGGGCAATCGTACACAGCGAAAGTGGAAGTGAAAACCGATCCGCGTTTGCATGTGTCGCAGGAAGATCTGGATAAACAATTTGAGTTTGCGACGCGCTTGAATTCGCGAATCACCGCGGGGCATGACGCGATTAATCAGATTCGGAGTTTGCGCGGGCAGCTCGATTTGTTGAAGCAGCGGCTTCCGGCAACTCCGGAAACTAAAGCTGTGCTGGACGCGGCCGACGCATTGAATAAAAAAATGACCGCCGTGGAAGAAGAAATGATCCAGACGAAATCCACGAGCAACGAAGACGCGCTGAATTTTCCGATTCGCACGGTGAACCAGTTGGTGGATTTGTTCGGCACGGTGGAAAGCGCGGATGCCGCGCCTACCGCACAGTCGTATGAAGTGTTCGAGGTGCTGAACAAGCAACTGACAGCGTCGCTCGCAAAATGGGACGACATTCAAAAAACGGATCTCGCCGATTTGAATGCGAAAATGGCGCAGGCAAATGTTCCCGGCGTTTCGCTTCCTCCAGCAGGACGCGGTGGAGCGGGCGGGCGTGGAGGGCGGCGCGGCGGAAATTAAGTTCCGCTTCATTAAATAAAAACGGCGCCCCGCATTTTCGCGAGGTGCCGTTTTTATTTTACTGAATTAAATTTCTAAACTAAATTACGAAGCCTATCGCGTCGGCCCGGGGAATTGAACTTTGGGCGCTTCGCGAGCAGCTTCCGGTGCGTTGAAGTAAGCATCATTGCGTTTGAAGCCAGCCCAGCTGGCGAAAACACTGTTCGGAAATTGGCCGATGTAAGTGTTGTAGTCCTGAATCGCGTCGTTGTAGCGCTTGCGTTCCACTGCGATACGATTTTCCGTGCCGGCCAGCTCGTCCTGCAAGCGCAGGAAATTTTCATTCGATTTCAGCACGGGATAATTTTCCACGACCACCAGCAAGCGGCTGAGCGCGCCATCGAGCTGACCGTTCGCGGCAATTTTCGCTTGCGGAGATCCGGCGCCGATCAAAGCGGAACGCGCGGCGGCGATATCATGGAATACAGTTTGTTCCTGAGCGGCGTAACCCTGCACGGTGGCCACCAAATTCGGAATTAAATCGGCGCGGCGTTGCAGCACCACGTCCACTTCCGCCCAAGTGGATTTGACAGTTTCATTTTTGGTGACCATTTGATTTTTGCGGTCAACGTACATTACGCCGACGATCGCGCCGATCGCCAGCAGCACGACCAAAACCAGTGCGACTGCTTTCATTTGCTTCCTCCGGAACAGAAATCATCGCGCGGCTTTATCTTTGAAGACAACTTCGTCTTCCCAAGCAACTTTTGCGCGCGTGTTACGACAAAACTTCGAGCCTGCGATCCACTTCATCCGTCACAGCTTCCACTAATTTAAAATAACTTCGCGCGGTGGCTGCGGCGTCGATATCTTTTTCCTTTGTTTTCTTTTCGCGGAAATCCAGCACCGCGAGAAATCCGTTCGCGTCCGCTCCGGTTAGTTTTGCCACGCGTTCAACGGCATCGCGTTTATTTTGCGCGGCTGGTTCGCCCAGCGCGATGAGCGCGTGGCGAAATAGCGCGGTGAATGACGATGCCGCCGCTACCATAACATCCAAATGCGCTTTGCGTGGAGCGGCAAGAAATGTTTGCCGCAGCCGCAGCCAATTTGTGCGAAGCTCGCGTTCGACTTGCAGTTTATGATAGCGAAGCGGCACGGTAATTCCGGCCAGAAATTCTTCGCCGAAAAGCATTTTGTGGCGTGCTTGCATATCCAATAATTCAATCGCAAAAATATCAGATGAACGCCTCAATTCATCCAGCGTGAAAATCAGCGGCGCTGGATGCCCTTTACCCGTCCACCATTCGACGGTGGAATGAAACGGCTCGAGGCGCGCGGGATCGCCATTTTCCACCAGGCACAATAAATTCACATTGGAATGGCCTTCGTGAAATTCGCCCGTCACAGCGGAGCCATACAGCACAATCGCTTTCAAATTATCCGGCGCGGCGCCGCGCATTCGCTGCACGAATTCGTCGAGCTTATCTTCCATCGAGTTTCACTCCATCCTCGCGAATTTCACCAACTGCCGCTTGCTCCGCCGCCGCCGAAACCACCACCGCCGAATCCGCCAAATCCGCCTCCACCACTGCTTCCGCCGCCGAATCCGCCTCCGCCCATGGAGCCGCCGATCATCGGGCCAATCCACCAACCACCTCCGCGGCGCCCCGTACCGCCGCCGGACAAAAGCGGAAAGATAAGCCTGGACAGAAATATCAGCACAAAAATTATTGCGATAACCTCTTGGAACGTGATTCGCGAGCCGCCGGAGCTGTAATCAGTGTTAGCAGCAGGCGGCGGAACACCGGAGAGCGCGTCCAGCGTGACGCCTTTATCCGCGGCGATCACGGCCGCAACGCGCTGAGTCATCAGCAGCACAGCGGCGTCATAATTATTTTGTCGCAGCAGCGGCACAGCTTCGCGGCCGAAGCCACCAACTTTTCCATCGGGCAGAATTTCTTCCAGGCCGTAGCCAATTTCAAAACGATATTTGTGTTCCGTCGGCGCAAATAAAATCATCACGCCACGCGATTTATCCTTCGGCCCAATACCCCACTGCGTGGCCAGCGCGATGGAATAATCTTCAATCTCCTGACCTTCCAGCGATGAAACAGTTACGACGGCAATCTGCGCTCCGGTTTTCGATTCCACTTCCTTGCAAAGCGCGGTGAGCTTTTGCTTTGCGTCAGCGCTCAAAACATTCGCGAAATCGTCGACGTAGCCCTGCGGCTTCAGATCCTTCAGTTTTTGAGCGGGCGTGGCGGCGGAAAACGGAAACAGGATCGCAAATAAAATCAGCAAACGCCGAGCGGACAGGTTTGCGAAAACTTTAGAAGTGGGCATGCGGCGCAGTTTCGTAATGAGGCCATCTTAGGCTGGCGGTACTGCGGCGTCAATCCGAAGCGCATCCCGGCGCGGGAAAGCAACGGCCGGCGCGCAGGCGCAAATAAAAAAAGACTCCCTCCGGAAACAAATCCGGAGGGAGTCTTTTATTTCTAGCGGCTCTCGCCGCTTATTCCCATCCCGCAGCTAATTACCGCCAAGTATGATGATCTGCGGATCGAGCAGGGTTGGATCGAGCGAAATGACAACCGCTGCTCCGGTGTTATCAATCGCGTAGAACACGGCAGTTGCAGCGCCAAAGATGGATCCGCTCGTGGGCGCGAGAACTCCTCGGCCGCGAACGCTATCCGTGAAGGTCGCTGTGCCCGCCGAAGTTCCTCCGATGAACGGGCTCTGGCTCAGAGCGCTTCCATCGGCGGTAGCGGAGTAAGTGCCGGTTCCGAACTGAACCACAGCGACACCATTCCCGCTGGTCGGCGTTGTCGTTTCAGTTCCCGTGATCTGGGTAGTGCCGTTCAGCGTGGCGGCTACGAAACCACCGGACGGTTCGGTCTGCGAACCGATTTGGCCGATGCGAGATGCCGAATTGACGGCAGTCTCCTCGAGAATGAATCCCTGGCCTGGGCTTCGCATGTAGAACACGAAGCTGACCACGGTTGTGGCGCCGTTCGTGAAGGTTAATGTTCCGAGTCCCGGCGTAGTTGCGCTCACTGTAAAGGTTCCCGTGAGCTGAACTGGCGAGCCACCCGGCACGGTGCCGCTGTCGCTCGCGTCGTATTCGCCGACCACTTGCGTGGTTGGGTTGCCCGAGCTCGGCGAGAAGGCGCCGACGATTGCGCTGGCATGGTTCGTACCAGGATCTACACCGATGGCCTCGAAGAGCATCGCGCTCGTAAATACGTTCGATGCAGTGAAGCCGCCGGCTGGGATCGTCTGAGAACGGAAGACTCCAGTTTGCAGGCTGCTACTCGAATCGCTTTCCAACGTGTAAATACGGCCCGAGCTTGAAACATAGCCGGTCAACATTATCTCACCGGTGTTGTCCAACGGCATCGAGATACTTGCGTGGCCCGATCCGTCCGCATCCATGGTTACCGCGCCCGATACGATGTTGGCCGTAGATGTATCGTTAAACGTCATCGAGCCGGAGATGGTGCCGGCGGTTGTCGAAGCTCCAGTCGGCGCAAACGTCACCTGGCCGAGCTCGCCGTTGTAACCATTCCCTCCCGTGCCCGGCCCATCCAACCGCATGACGTAGGTTCCATTCAATCCTCCCGCAGCCAGCGTGAAAGCCGAAGAACTGGCCGTGCTGAAGGAGCCGGAAGCCGTCGACCCGAGTGGCGTATCGATTTCCACCATCGAGCCGTTCCCGGCATTGAACGTGAAGCCAAAGTTCATCTGAGTGGTCGGAGCACTGGCGAGCGTCAGATGCATGATTCCATGATTCACCGTATCCATGGCGTAGCTTCCGTTCCACGCCACCTTCGACGTGAACAAGGAACCCCCGCCGGCGGATTGTACGGTATTCGTATCAATCAGCACTTTCGTTAAGCCTCCAGTGCCATTCGCGGTGAACGTCCCCACCATGCCGAACGGCAGACCAGATATCTGGAAGCCGCGTGCCTGGAACGCAAACTGACCGGAGAGCGTTGAATTTTGATTTGCAACGATAGTGACGGTGTCCGCTGGAGAAGCCGCGGCGCCCGTGCCTGCGTACGTCGCAACGATCGTGACGGTTCCGCCGGCCGGCGCGCTAGCCGGCGCGGTGTATGTCGCCAGCGCTCCGCCCATCGTGGAAGCCGTGATTGTGCCGACGGTGCTGTTCCCTCCGGCCACACCACTCACACTCCAATTCACTCCGGTTCCTGCGGCCCCGTTGGTGATGGCCGCGGCGAAGTTGATAATTCCGCCGGTGCCTATCGTGAATGTGCTTGTGCCCGGATTGGTAATTGCCACGGAGACGTTTGACGCACCCGTGACCGTCAACAATGCCGGCGTGGTTGTGGAGTTGGATACCGAATTTGTAAAGACTGCTTCGTACAAGTTTCCGGTTTGCGCCAACGACGTGGTGAAACTCAGAGTCGTCGAAGTTGCGCCGCTAATCGCGTTGAATGACGCTCCGCCGTTTGTGCTCACAAACCATTGCACTGTGGGCGCGGGATTCCCGGTAGCCGCCGCTGTGAAAGTTGCGGTGTCCGTGGCTCCAACCGTTAGATTCACGGGGTTGAGAGTAATCGTAGGCGCGAAGTCCACGGTCAGTGTTGCCGCCGTGGTCGTGCCGGTGCCTCCCGAATTCGTAAACACTGCTTTGTACTGATTACCGTTCTGCGAAGCCGTCGTGGTGAAACTCAAAGTCGTCGAAGTTGCTCCGGGAACGGCGCTAAACGATGTTCCACCGTTCGTGCTTACCATCCACTGCACAGTCGGCGTGGGCGTTCCAGTTGCCGCCACCGTAAACGTCGCTACGTTTCCCGCGGTCACCGTCACAGAAGTCGGATTGGTGGTAATCACGATTGAGTTCACCGTTAGCGTTGCGGGCGCCGACGTCACGCTGCCTGCTGAATTCGTGAACACCGCCTCGTACAAGTTGCCGTTCTGCGCAGCCGTTGTGGTGAAACTCAAACCCGTTGAAGTGGCGCCTGCCACCGCCGTATAAGTCGTACCGCCGTTGGTACTGACCTGCCATTGCACCGTCGGCGCTGGAGTTCCGTTAGCCCCCGCGATAAAGTTTGCTGTCGCTCCCGCATTCACCGTTACATTTACCGGCTGCACTGTGATCGTCGGCGCGACATTTGGAACGGACGAACCGCAGCCTGCTACGCAAAGAACCGCAATCAGGGCAAAAACGCCGATGACGTGGCTCACACGAAGTCCCGCAAATTTAGAATGCTTGAGTTTCTGGATACTATTTTGAATCGACGTTGCGATAACGGACTGCTTCATGGCTGGATTCCCCCCAATATAGGTGGCCCTGATTTAATCACCATCTCGATCGGTCTCCGCATCGTGTGTCTGAATGCGTTCCGCGAGTAGTGACTCAATGGGCGTTGACCGCGCGTGCGAGCGCGATTCTAATGGACGTATGATGCATCGAGTGCACAAAAAAGTCTCTAACTATTCTAAAGAGTAAATAGAATTTAACACAGGCAATCAAGTTACCACTCCCGGACAAAGAAAAGGAGGCAGCCCAGGTCTAGCCGCCTCCTTAGTGTCCCCGAAGGGACTCCGCCCGGCTTGTCGGAGGAAGTCCGGGCAGTTCTCGTACAGCTTTCTCCACACAACCCAGGCCATTAGGAAAAGTTGCGGGATTGGCCGAATAAAACGCTAGAATGTTTAAGGTACTTAACCTATGAAAAATAAGAGACCTCCCGGCACCCCATATACCCCGTATCCGATTCGCGAAAATCACGAAACGGATAGCAAGCCAGCCGGGCCATCACCAGAAGAACTGTTGGCCCTAGTGGCCAAAGCCCCGCTGCCGATGAGCCTTCGCGAGATCGCCGGTGAACTGGGCCTTAAGCACGATGGCCGCCGCGGCCTTGCCAAAATGATTGTCCGGCTGCGCCGCCGTGGCGAAGTTGAGGAAGTGAGCCACGGACGATTCGGGCTGCCTGCAGTTCCAAATCGCCGAGCTCAGGCGAAGCGCGATTCGGTATCCCGCGCGCCAAGCACTGCGAAAACTCGTATCCAGCCCCGCGCAGATAATCGAATGCATCCGCCGGCTTCCGGCGGCGCG
>DATBYL010000385.1:0-5110 GCA_036513735.1 Candidatus Acidiferrales bacterium | reverse complement strand
CAATTCACTGGAGCGCTACTAGCCGGCTAGCCCACCGCGCCGATTTCAATCAACTTTTCGCCACATGGTCAGCTCAATCGGTTCGGCCAGAAACTCCGGTGCGATTTTGCGAAACGCCACCAGGTGCTTGGATTTCGCATGCGCGTTTAAATGTTCCGCGCTTTTCCAAATCTCGTAAAACATAAATTTCGCGGGTTCGCCGTGCATCTCGTGCAGGTCATAAACGATGCAGCCTTTTTCCGCGTGCGTTGGCGCCAAAAGCGCCCGAACATTTTTCCGGGCTTCGGCTTCTTTCCCCGGCTTCGCGGTCACGTACGCAACCACAACTAAATTTTCAGCCATGAAACTCCTCCACTCACATCATTCGCGAAACGCATTTGCGAAACACTGATGCGCTGCGCGACAGAAGTATAGGCTACTTTGCGTGTGATAAAGTAAATCGGATAAAGCCCGGAGGCTTGCGGTGAAAAATTTCACGCGCGTAATTTGGATCGTGCTCGATAGCGTCGGCATCGGCGAATTGCCGGACGCCGCCGACTACGGTGACGTTGGCCGCAGCACGCTCGGACACATCGCCGAATCGCGCCCTCTGGACATTCCAAATCTGGTGAAGCTCGGCCTCGCAAATATCGCTCCGCTGAAAAATCTCGCGCCGTGTTCCGCGCCGATTGGAAATTTCGGAAAGGGAAATACTCATTCTCCGGGCAAGGATACGACCACCGGTCACTGGGAAATGGCGGGCATCTGGCTCGTTCAAGCTTTTCCCGTTTACAAAAATGGTTTTCCGCCGGAAATTATGCTGCCGTTTGAAAAAGCGATTGGCCGCAAAACGCTCGGCAACAAACCCGCATCCGGCACTGAAATTATTAAGGAACTTGGCGAAGAACATGTGCGTACCGGATTCCCGATCGTCTACACTTCGGGCGACAGCGTTTTCCAAATTGCCGCGCACGAAGACGTGATTCCCATCGCCGATCTGTATCGCATGTGCGAAATCGCGCGGAAATTGTTGGACGGTCCGCACAAAGTTGGCCGCGTGATCGCTCGCCCCTTCGCAGGAACTCCCGGAAATTTTCGCCGCACCGAACGCCGCCACGACTACGCCGTCGAACCGCCGCCAATGCTGTTTGACGTGCTGAAGGAGCGAGGCGTCCCGGTCTTTGGGATTGGAAAAATTCACGACATTTATAACGCGCGCGGCGTGGAAAGTTACGTGACCACAAAAAATAACATCGACGGAATGGAAAAATTGTCCGCCGCACTGCAAACGCAAAAGAGCGGACTCATCTTCGCCAATCTAGTCGACTTCGATATGCTCTACGGACACAGAAAAGATGTGGAAGGTTTCGCGAAGTCACTCGAAGAATTTGACGCGCTGCTCGGAAAGTTGCTGGCGCAGCTCACCGCGTCCGACCTGCTCATCATCACCGCCGACCACGGCTGCGATCCCGATCCGCGCTGGCCGACCACGGATCACTCCCGCGAATACGTCCCCATTCTCGCGTACAGCTCCGGCGGAAACGCCGGAGCAAATCTCGGCATTAGAAACACTCTCGCCGACATGGGCCAAACTATCGCCGAAAATTTCGGCGGCCACATTCAGCACGGCACAAGTTTTTTGAATAATTTAATTTCCGCGTAGCGCTCGGCAACGCAAAGTTAGTTCGTCTTAATTACAATCGTGCTAGCAATAAAATCATGCAGCGCCTGTTTTTTCGCGGTGAATCCCGCCATGATGTATCCGATGCCGAACGGAACCAGTCCGGTGACGATCTTGCTGAAAAATCGCCCCGATGCGTGCCCAAACGAAAGCCGGTTGCCGTTCGCGTCCGTCACCTTCAGGCTCAGCATCGCTTTTCCAAATGTCGCTTGCCGAGGGGAACTTTCCATCAGCGCAAAATACAGCCAACCGATCACAATACCGAAGACGAACAGTAACGCGTATGCGCCAAGCAGTGGGCCGATCAGCGACATGATTTGCTGTTGTACTTGATTGGGGTCGGTGTTGTCTGAAAGATTCTTGATCGCCGAAAGTCCGCCGAACGCTCCGAACGCGAATATCGCAATACCGATGATCACGGCCATTGGAATCCCGATGATTAAATAATCCACGAAGTACGCCACAAATCGAATCCAGAATCCGCCGTAGTGCGCGGCCACTGGCGCAGGAGCATACGCCTGCGCGCCACCGATAGGCGAATAAACTTGAGGAGGCGCGGCCGGCTGCGAAGCATACGTAGCAGGCGCTGTCGCTGGAGTTTGCGCCAATGGCGCTGCGCCCTCCACAGGCCGTCCGCACTTGTGACAGAACCGCGTGCCCTGATCAACTTGCGATCCGCAACTGGAACAAAACGGCATGGTGTTCCTCCTCGAAGAAGCTTCGCTCGGCATTTCAAATGCCGACGCGCGCGCATCCTATCGCACACATCTACGCACGTCAATCAACTAAGCGCGGCGCGCACAAAAAATATTGTGGAAATTTCAAGCTGTCGTGCAAGCAGGGAATTATGGAATTTTCAAAAGTGATCGTGAAGCTTATCGAGTGACAGCAGCTTTAGTCGAAGAAGACTTCGCGTAATAACCAGTCCGCGTGCGCACCGTCAATTTTCCGCCGCCGTGCGGATTTGTAACCACAACTTGCACTGAGCGGAAAGTTCCATCGCGCTCGAAGTGCGTCGGATAATACGCCAGCGTGTATTGATTCCGAATGTCGTGCGCAATTTCCGTGCAGATGGCTTCCGTGTCTTCAACTGCTTCGGGGAAAAATGCCAGACCGCCCGTTGCGTCCGCCAAATCCTGCAAAGCCTTGCGCGCTTTTCGCTCCGTCGCGCCCTTATCTTCCTTGCCAAATAATCCCACGGTGTAAATCACCGCGTCGGAATGCTGCACTTCGTTAATCGTCTCCGGCAACGTGTGTCGGCTCGCATTGTCCATTCCGTCCGTGATCACCAGCAGCACGCGCTTATCGCGGTGCGCTTTTTTCAAATGATCCAGCGAACCGATAATCGCATCATAAAGCGCCGTGCTGCCACGCGCGTCAATGCGCTCCAGCGCTTCCTTCATTTCCGCGATGTTGCTCGTGAAGTCGTGTTCCGTATCCAGATAATAATCGTCGTTGAAATTCACAACGAACGCTTCGTCTTCAGGATTGCTCGTCTTCACAAACGTAAGCGCCGCGGCATTCACCTTCGCGCGTTTGGAAAACATGCTGCCGCTATTATCAATCACCAGCCCCATGCTGACCGGCACGTCTTCCTGCTTGGCCACGGAAAGTTTCTGCAGAATTTTATCTTCGTAGACCTTGAACGAGTCCGGCGGCAATCCATCCACAAAAACTCCGCGCTTATCCAGCACCGCCGCGTGCAGCGCGACGAGATCCACATCAACCGTCAATTTGTTCTTCTGATTTCCCGGCACATTCGGCGCAGGTGGCGGTGGAGGCGGTTGGCTCAGGGGAGGAAGTTTCTGGTCCTGTTGCTGCTGTTGCTGTGCGCCGGCATGTGCCACGCACACGCCCGCAATCGCGAAAATAATCAGCGCGGCGCTCAGTCCCAGAAATCGACTTGTCGAATCTCTCTTCATCTCAAAGCTCGTCAACCTAATTATCCCCTCCACTGGGTACGATGAGCAACGCCTTCTTTAAGTTGCGTGTCCGAAACGTTTTTGTTCGGCGGAATGCACTCAACATTATATCAGCGAGGGGGAATCGACAAACAGCGATCAATCACGGCGGCGCAGTTTCAGTGATCCGGCCCGAAATAACCAGTCCGTGCAAAAACATTCAACGGAGGCAGTCCACGCGGCGGATGCACCTTCACCTTAATTTTTCTCCAGTGGCCGTCGGTGGTTTTGTTGCTTGGCTTGTAGCCCAAAATATATTGATTGCGTAGCTCCATTCCAATTTTCGTCGCGACGTCCGGCAACTCGTCCAGACTATTCACGCGGAATAATCGCCCGCCGGTCAGATCGCACATCTCGGTGAGCAGGGAAGGGCCTTCCATTTCCTCCGGAGTGCTTCCGCCACCCGACTCAAAAATTCCCATTGAATAAATTTGGACGTCCGCTTCCTTCACAAAATTTCTCACATCATTCACGCTGTAGCGGCTGTGATTATCGCCGCCATCGGAAATAATCAGCAGCGCTTTCTTGGAGTTGTGCGCGCCCTTCATCTGCGAAAGGCCCAGATAAACTCCGTCCAGCAGAGCCGTGCGTCCGCGCGCCGCCGTGTACATCAGGCGCGACTGCAAATCCTCCACGCTCGAAGTGAACCGGCTGGTCAGCTCCGCGTGCTCGTTGAAACTGACCAGGAAAAATTCGTCCTGCGGATTCGCCGTCTTGAAAAATTGCACCGCCGATTGCCGCGCCTTATTCACTTTGTCGGACATGCTTCCGCTCATGTCGAAAATCACGCCGATGGAAACAGGAATATCTTCGCTCGAATAGTAGGCAACCTCTTGCGGCACTCCGTCTTCAAATACTTGGAAGTCTTCTTTGTCCAGGCCCGTCACGAGCCGGTTGTAGGGGTCCGTAACGGTGGCGTTCACCAGAACAATATCTACGCCGACGTGAATCGTTTTCGCGGTCGCCGTTAGGCCGTCATCTTTTGTGTCGTTTTGTTTTTTAGCGCCCTGACTCTGTCCAAACGCGGGAAGCATGACGCAGCAACTGCATACTACTAGGAGGAAAATCGAAACCCGAAGTTGAATTACCTTTTGTCCCACCGCTTCTCCCACCGCGACACTCCTCGCGGCTGCGGCTAACCACTAACTTGCGCAGATTCTACCACTCCATCGCCGCAATGCAAGAACTGAATTGTAAAGTTTCGATGCACTAGCCCGCCGTTCGGTCGCGCGCGTCGTTGTGGTAGCATCACCTTCTAGACTCGAAAGAACAGCGAGGTATTCCCCGCGTGCCAAATAATTCCTCCTCCGCTTCCGGTTCTCCAATAGTTTCTGGATCTCCGATAATCTGGGCAGTAATCCCGTCGCGCTACGGTGCCGTCCGCCTGCCCGGCAAGCCGCTTGTCGAAATCGCAGGCAAGCCAATGATCCAGCACGTGTGGGAACGCGTCAGCCGCGCCACCAAACTCGCGAAAGTCGTCGTGGCCACC
>DATBYL010000384.1:0-20454 GCA_036513735.1 Candidatus Acidiferrales bacterium | reverse complement strand
GCGAACTTTATATCGAAGGCGGAATCCGTTCGGTGGAGATTGGCGCGCTGATGTTTGGAGACAACGCAAAAATGGATTTGGTGCGTCTGGCGATTCCGCGGCGCGTTTATACGCAGAGCCATATTGATTACGCCGTCGAAGTAATTCTGGATGTGTGGCGCCGACGCTCGGAAATTCGCGGGTTGGAATTGATCGAGCAGGCGCCGACGTTGCGTCATTTCACGGCGAGGTTGCGTCCGACGGCCGGCACGACCCCGCGCGTAACTTCGCGCGCTTAGCGCAGCTTCGCTTACGGCGTTTTTTGACACAGGCTCACGTACCGCAAGGCCCGTTTTTGTTGCTATAATTCCGCGCGATGCCAGCCACAGCAAAGAAGTTGAAGTCCGTTCCGGCGTTCAAAGCTCCGCGCTATGTTGTTGTGGAAGGCCCCATCCGCGTGGGCAAAAGCACGCTCGCGCAAGTTCTTGCCGACCGCATGCACGCGCGCCGAGTTTTCGATTGCGAAGACAATCCATTTCTCGCCGGATTTTACAAAGAGCAGCGCGGCGCCGCGTTTGCCGCGCAAATGTATTTTTTGTGGGAACGCCAGCGCCGATTGCGCGAAGCGGCGATTCCCGATTCGTCCGGCGCGGTGGTGGCGGATTTTCTTTTTGAAAAAGATAAAGTGTTCGCGTATTTGAATCTCGACAATGAAGAATTGAAGTTGTACGAGCGCTATTACGAATCGCTCGCCGCGGAAATGCCGAAACCGGACTTGGTGATTTATCTACAAGCGACGCCGGAAGTGCTGCGCGCGCGGATCGCCAAAAAAGGAGCGTACGCGGAATCGCGAATTTCGCCGGAATATTTGAATGAGGTGGTCCGTGCTTACGAACATTTTTTCTTTCATTACACAGCCAGCGATTTGCTGGTCGTAAATACTTCGGAAATTGATTTTGTGGCGAGCAACGAGGATCTGCAGCAACTTCTGCGCCGTATTCAGGAGCCGGTGAAAGGCACGCAATATTTCCTGCCGCTCGTTGAAGAATAGCGCGGACTTTCTTGCATAGTTTAGGAGCACGAATGAACGATTGGTCGAGACGTAAATTTTTTCTGACGACACTTGTGGGTGGCGTTGCCGCTGGAGCACAAAAAGTATTTGGCGCGGCGCGGCCGACTGTCGATGACGCGAAGAGTGCGGGAGACGTGCGCGAATCGCTTGCAGCGCAGGCGGCTTCGACGAAAGGAACGCGTCCACTGATTGTCGTTGCAGCAAACGGATTTCAGCATCTCGATAAGGGAATGGATGTTTTGAAAAAGGGCGGAGACACGCTGGACGCGGTTCTCGCCGTGGTGGTTGAAGTGGAAAACGATCCGAACGATAATTCGGTTGGTTATGGCGGCCTTCCGAATGAAGACGGCGAAGTCGAACTGGACGCGCAGGTGATGCACGGCCCGACGAGACGCGCGGGAGCGGTTGGCGCGCTTAAGAAAGTAAAAAATGCGGCGTTGGTCGCGAAATGCATCATGGAAAAAACCGATCACATTTTTCTGGTTGGCGAAGGCGCGACGCGTTTCGCGATTGCCGAGGGGTTCGAGCCGATGGATTTGCTCACTCCGAAATCGCGCGAGGCATGGCTGCGCTGGAAAGCGAAGTCGTCGCAGTACTGGGCGCCGGGAATCGATAGTCCAAACTGGAATTATCCCGCCACGGCGGAAAATCTGGACACGCCGGAAAAAAGGGAATTGGAAGCGTGGTACAGGCAAGTAGTGATGCATCCGCCGACGGGAACGATCAACTGTTTGGCGGTGGATGCGAAGGGCGATATTTCCGGAACGACAACCACTTCGGGAATGGCGTGGAAAATTGCGGGCCGCGTGGGCGATTCGCCGATCATCGGCGCGGGAAATTATGTGGATAACGAAGTTGGCGCGGCGGGCTCGACTGGACGCGGCGAAGAAAATATTCGCGTCTGCGGCGCGCACACGATTGTTGAAATGATGCGCAAGGGAATGTCGCCCAGCGACGCTTGCATGGAAGCACTGCAACGCATCGCGCACAATTTCAAAAATGACAAAACGCGTTTGACGGAATTTACTGTTCAGTTTTACGCGCTAAATAAAGATGGTATGCACGGCGGCGGCACGCTTTGGGGAACTACGACCGGCGGCACGCCGAATTACGCGATTCACGATGGCGTGTCGGCAAAGCATGTGCCGTTCAAGGCGCTCTACGATGGCGCTACGCGTCCAACGCCAAAGACTCCACAATAATTTCTGAAATTTTAGTGAACGACTTGCGACGCGAAAACCAGCGTGACTCCTTCACGTTGCAGCTTTGGCAAATCTTCCGATAAAACTTGCAGCGTCGTGGGATGCGGATGTCCGATGGCAATCGCTGATCCGTGGAGCTTCGCGTCCTGCACGGCCAATTCAAGTTGGCGATGAATCACGGCAACATCTTCTGAATCATCCAGAAAAACATCGCGTGAAGCTGTACGGACATGTGCGCGGCGCGCGGCAGCGAATGCAACTGTGGCCGCGGAAGTTCGGCTATCCACAAAATACAAATCGCGTTCGCGAAGCGCCGGCATGATTTCGTCCATCAACGCGGCATCAGATGTGCCGACAGAACCCTGATGATTATTCGCGCCCTCGGCTTGCGGCACCGTCTCCAGCATTTGCTGAACGAGATTCGTCACTTGATCCGCGTCCATGCCGGGACGCAATTCAATATTTTCCGCTTTCGCGCCGGCCGGTGCTTCGACCGGAATATGCAGCATTACCTGATATCCGCGCCGCGAAGCTTCTTCTGAAATTTCCGCTGAATGCGGCAAGTGCGGCAAAACGGAAACGGTCAGCGGAAAGGGAAGTTGGAACAAGTTTTCGGCGGCTTCGCGATCATTTCCCAGGTCGTCAATGATGATGGCAAGTTTCGCGTTTGAGACGTGTTGCGTATCAGCCGGCGCAACAACTGGTGTCACAATATTGATGGTGTGAGTTCTTCGGCCGGCGAAGAAATAATCGTAGCGAAATAATCCCGGCGTTCCGGGGCGCTGGACGTGAGTCAATTGATGCACGGTTGCGACGCGATCCAGTTCATTCACCACGGCCGTCAACGCGGATTCGTCAGTTTTGCCGCCTTCCATGTGCGGCAACGAAATAAAAATCAAATCCGCGGGCGGCGGTGGTGGCGTCTGATTGCGTCCGCCTGGCGCGGGACCTCGTTGTGCGTCGGCGTCGCTTGCGCGTTCAGGAAACATTCCGGTTTGCACGCGCCCGTTCGAGGCATTCTTCGCGGCGAATACCATTTCGCGCGTGATGGCGCGAACTTGCGTTCCGCTAAGCGGCTCGGGTTTTTTCTCGCAGCCGGCGAAGAATATCGCTGCGGCTGCAAATGCGCACACCAGCGCGCGGCTCGCGTCGATTTTCGCGCAGCTTCGCGGAACACACCTATTGCGCGCAAATATCATCAATGGAAGGACTCGATTGGAGAGAATCTGGTTGCAGAAATCTTTTTCGACTTTGGATTTTCAACTTCGAGAATTTTTTCTGTTGAACGCCGTCAGTGCCTGCGGAAATTAGACAGGCACCGGATAAGCAAAATGCGAGCGATGCGAAAGCTCGCGCCGTTCGGCAACTTTAGCGCCATTCAACAGTTCAAGTCCCTTGCTTAGCACGGGATCGCTGTGCGAATCACCCGGCGTCAGCGGAGGATTTTCCGCGTGGCCGAATGCAACCGGATCATCCGTGGCATTTGCAACTTCCGTCGTCGGCGTAACACCTTCCTGCGGAATGCTTTTCCCGTCAGGCGTGTAGTAGAAGGCGACCGTCAGATTCACCGCCGCGCCGTCATCCAATTGAATTAATTTCTGCTGACTGGCCGAGCCAAACGTGCGCTCGCCAACCACGTCGCCGCGCTTGTTGCCGCCAATCGAAGCCGCCAGCACTTCCGCGGCGCCAGACGTTGCGCCGGAGGTAAGCACCACGACGGGATTCTTCCAAACAACTTTACTCGCATCGGCCGCAAAATCCTGCTTCGTTACTGTTTGCCCTTTCAGCGAGGCGATGGTGCCCGAGGTAAGAAATAGTTTCGCTGCGGAGATTCCTTCAGAAACATCTCCTAGCGCGCATCCGCGTACATCCAGAATTATTTTGTGCACGCCGGAATGATCCAGCTCCGTTAACTTCGCGCGGAGTTCGTCAGCCTTTCCCTCTTCAAGCGATGGCACACGCACGTACGCTGTTTCGGCGCTCAGCTTGGTAACGGTTACATGAACCGGCGCGACGGGCGCGAGCGTAACACTTCGCTCTTCAGTTTCGGTTTGCGGCGCGCCCCGCTTGACCATAGACATCTTTACTTGCTTGCCCGGAGCGCCGCTAAATAGCTGCATTGCCTGCTCCGGAGACATTTCACGCGTCGTCAAACCCGCAATCGCGTCGATAATATCCCCCGGCAACATCCCGGCCTTCTCCGCGGCGCTGCCAACCTGGGTTGAAACCACCATAATGTAGCCAAAACGCTTGGAAAGCACCGCGCCGATTTGACCTTCCGAATGCGTGGCCGTCTGCTTTTTGTAATCGGCATATTCCGCAGGGCTCATGTAGCTGGACATGGCGTCGAGCGATTCCACGAGGCCGTGCAGGCCACCGACGGAAACCTTGGCCATGTTCGGCTCTTCCACATAGTCTTCCTGAACTTTGTTGAGCACCTCGCTGTAAACGGTCAGCGAGCGGTAGGATTTCTCGTCAGCGGTCCTGCTGAGCACGTAGCCCAGCGCGGCGTATGAAAAAACTGTTAAAGATAGCGCGATTACGACGATCTTGATGGTTCGGTTCATGGTCGGTGGCCGCCTGTACTACGGACCGTAATTATACCATTCAGGGGCGGCGGCTAGCTACCGAATGAAATCAAAGTGGCGAAACGGGTAGCTGGCTTTATCCACGCGGACGGATGCGATTACGACTGGCTTTGGCGGTGTGCGTTTCCGGTCAACGACATCTCTTGGGCTGGAGCAATTGGAGTGATGTATGTTTGCGAAATGTGGTCGTGCCAGCTCAAGTGGTCTTCATCCCAAAAGGACCACAGAAATCCCATGAAAGCCATTCCGCCGGAGAGCAAATATCCCGCGCTTCGCCGAATTAATTGGCGTGGTTCCGGCGCTGCGCCGTCGAAGCTCACCAGACGCAGACCGGTCATCATCATTCCCGGCGTGGCTCCGCCCATCATTGTGAATAGGCTGAAGTATTGCGTGTAGAGCAAAGTAAGAATTGCGCCGCAAACGAATGCGTCCAGCTTGCTGGCGATTAGCCTTCCGCCAAAAAATGCGAATCCGCCGAGCACCACCGCAAATGCCAGCAGCAGGCAGACAGCATCCACCGCTGCCGCGCGGCGGCGTATGCTTAAGTGAGCTACGGGCAGCAACGCCGAATCGTACCGCGGGAAAACTTGTGCGGATTCTTCCTCGACGTCGCGCATCTTGGGCCCTGCGATTTCCACGTCGGGTGGGCGTGAAACGTCTATCAGCAGATGCTGGAATGGTTCCTGTTTTTTCGGTGGGGCCACAGGCGCTGAGGCTCCCGCTTCCACTCGTGCCGCCGCTGCGGCCAGCGTTGCTTGTAGCGGATCTTCATATTGATCTTCGTCTAGAGTTACGGCGGCGTCCGTCGCTTCATCGAATTCATGATCAAGTTGCGAATCGTAACGAATCTGCGGCTGGATTTTAGATTCACGCGCAAATCCATTTTCCTCTAGATGATCGTCGGAGGATGGCGCTTCAATTGTGCCGGAAAGAGCCTCGTCATCCGCGTGCGCGAATTCAAGCGCAGTTTGCGAATCGCCATGGCCGGAATGTCCGTGCCTTTCGCGATAGGAACGCAGGCGCTGATTCACTTCGCGGCGCCATTCAGGCTGCAGCGCGAGACTGCCGCTTGTCCTTGCGCCAGCGGCTGCTACGGAAAATTTGGGAACTGCGGGGCTATCCGCGAGGCCGTTTTGGACAGTATTCTCCTCAGGCCCCGCCGAAGGGTCCAGGCGGGCACTGCAGAAACAACATGATTCGACGCTCGATTGATTGATAGCGCCGCACTGCTTACAGGTTTGGATCACCGTTCGTTTTGCGCTGCGGACGGTTCCCCGTGAGGGTACGCGAAGAATTCTATCAGGGGCTGAGGCAATCGCTACGGCAACCCGCAACGTGTGTCTCGAATCGTACAACGTGTCAGCGCGTGAAGATTGTAGTCCCGCGGAAGATATTTTTCGAGCGAGGTGAATCGTTGCGGCGGTTTGGGTGCGGTGTTAGGCTACCACTCTGTTTTTTCTCCTTCTACCATTGAGGCTATTCGGAGCGATGCGCTCAATTAATACGGCCCGGCTGCGCCGTGGCTCAACTCTTCTGAGCGCGCTCGCCATTTTGTTTTGCGTTGCTGCGCCGAATGCGCTGGCGCAGACGCAGCCGACTCAATCCCGTCTGCCCGCGGGCGGCGGGACAGTATTAATTCAAGCCAGGGGAAACAAGCTGGTTAACGGCGACGTCGTGATTTTTGATAATGACGTCGATCTGAAATATCAGGATCAATGGCTTCGTGCCGATCACGTTGAATACAATCAGGTCACGTATGACGTTACCGCGCACGGCCACGTCATTCTCGATCACGATAATCAGCACATTGAAGCAGACGACGCGGAATTTAATGTGGATACCGGCCACGGAATTTTTCATCACGTGCACGGAACTGTTCGCGCCATTGCGCGGCCTAACGCGCAAGTCTTAATTACGCAGAATCCACTCACCTTTGACGCCGTGGAAGTCGACCGCATTGACGATCTGACTTACACATTCAAGAAAGCGCAGCTTACTGTTTGCGATCCCGCCAAACCGACCTGGCAATTTTTTGCGGCGACGGGAACAATTCACCTGAACGAAAAAGTTGTGATGGTGAACGCGAATTTCCGTCTCTACAAGATTCCACTCATCTGGTTTCCCTACGCCAGCGCGCCGGAAGGCGAACACATTCGCCAGTCGGGATTTCTGATTCCGGTTGCCGGTGAAACTTCGCTGAAAGGACTTGTGCTTGGCGATGCCTACTACTGGGCGCCGACGCGCTGGTTTGATGCAACACTTGGCGGCGAATACTTGAGCCGCCGTGGCTGGCTTGAAAATGAAGAAGTCCGCGCCACGCCGTGGGAAGGGGTATCCCTCGTTGCAAGTTTTTTCGCGGTGCAGGATCGCGGACTTCCCAGTCCAACCGGCCCCGTGAAGCAAGGTGGCAACGAAACAAAAGTTTTATTCAGCGCGCTGCTAGCGCACGGCTGGCGCGCCGTCGCTAATGTGGACCAGCTCAGCTCGCTCACTTTTCGTTTGGCGTTTTCGCCTACGTTTGGCGAAGCCACCAGCGCCGAAGCGAACAGCAATTTTTTCCTGAGCAATAATTTCAACGGATTCAGCTTGAATTTTCAGGTTCTCGATAATAAAGATTTCCTGAACGCGACGCCGCAGACCGCCGTCACCATCCGCAGCACTCCCGGCGTGGATTTCGGTTCCGTGGACCAGACGCCTTTTAAAAATCTGCCGATTTATTTTGGATTTGACGCGTCCGCCGACGGAATGTTCCGCAGCGATCCGCTGATCACCACGCCAACAATTGTTCAGCGCACGGAATTCGCGCCGCGCGTTACCGTGCCGCTCCACTGGGGCCGCTGGCTCGGATTGACGAGTTCATTCACGTTTCGCGCTACGCGGTATGGAGCGGAATTGCAAAATGGCGCGGTGGTGGATAATTCGATTTTGCGCACCACCGGCGAGCTGACCCTCGATTTGCGTTTGCCTTCACTCGAGCGCGTCTACACGCATAACGGCACAAAATGGAAACACTCGATCGAGCCGGACGTGGTCTACCGCTACGTCACCGGCGTTAATGATTTCAGCAATATTATTCGCTTCGATGACGACGATACTCTGACCGACACGAATGAAATCGAATACGGCATTACGAACCGCCTGTTTCGCCGCGCCGCCGATGGCAGCGCGCAGGAATTCATCACTTGGCACGTTGTTCAAAAATATTTCTTCGATCCGAATTTCGGCGGAGCCATCGTGGCCGGCCAGCCAACCGTGATCGCGGCGCTCGATTCCATCAGTCCATTTTTCGTTGTCACCGGCCCGATCAGCTATTCGCCTTTGGTCAGCGATTTCACGATATCGCCCGGCGGCGCGTATGACGGCGAATTGCGGCTGGAATATGACACGCACAACCACCGCTTTACTTCCGCCGGCACTCTTCTGAAATTACATCCGCGCGACAACTTCACGCTCACGCTCGCGCACTTCGATATCAACGCCGATCCCGGAATTCAGTTGCGATCGAATCAGGTGCGCGCACTGGTCGGATATGGCGATCAGAGCCGCAAAGGATGGAACTTTACGGGCGGCCTGGCGTATGACATTCAGCAGCGCGTGTTGGAAAATCAAATTATTCAGGCCGGCTATAACGGTTCGTGCTGCGGAATTCAGTTTGAATATGTTCACCAGGACCTCGGCGTCGTGCGGCCGGAGAATCAGTACAAAGTCGCGTTTGTAATCGCCAATATCGGCTCATTCGGGAATGTGAAGAAGCAAGTTAAGATTTTCTAACGGAGCAAATATTTTTGAGTGCGCGCAAGCAAACTGATCCTGGCGGCAAAGTTGCTTTCGCAACGATTGCCGAGCTTTCCGTTCTTCTGGCGCGCCGGAAAATTTCTCCGGTTGAAATTACGACGCTCTTCCTGGAGCGCATCGAGAAATACAATCCAACTTTGAACGCCTATCTGACAGTCACACGCGATGCCGCGCTTGCCGCCGCGCGTGAATCCGAAAAACGGATTCAACAGAAGCGCTCGCGCGGCCCGCTGGAAGGCATTCCCATCGCGCTGAAAGATAATATTTGGACGCGCGGGATTCGCACCACGGCCGGATCAAAATTTCTTGAAGATTTTATTCCCGATGAAGACGCCACCGTTGCCGCAATCCTTCATCGCGCCGGAGCAATTCTTCTTGGCAAAACGAATCTTCACGAATTTGCGTACGGAATTTCCACAAATAATCCCCACTTCGGACCAACGCGCAATCCCTGGGACACCTTGCGAATTCCCGGCGGGTCCAGCGGAGGTTCCGCTGCTGCAATCGCAGCGGGCCTTTGCGTCGCGAGCGTCGGAACGGATACGGGCGGCTCGATTCGTATTCCCGCCGCGCTTTGCGGCATCGTCGGACTGAAACCCACATTCGGCCGCGTAAGCTGCAGCGGAGTTGTTGCGCTGGCGCCGACGTTCGATCACGTCGGCCCGCTTGCGCGAACCGCGGCCGATGCCGCGCTGATTCTCGGCGTTATCGCAGGACGCGATCCGCTGGACGCGGCCACTGTTTCGCAACCGCGCTTCAAATCATTTGCCGATGTGCGCCAACTTCAACAGCATCTGCGTCCGCAATTTTCCAAAAAGCGTCCGCTAAGATTGGGGCTTCCGCGCGAATATTTTTTCACTAGCGTTAGCGAAGATGTCCGCGAGGCGGTGAAGTTGGCCGTGCATAGTTTTGAGCAACTTGGCGCGGTTATCGAAGAAGTCTCGCTGCCCAATATAAATGATGGCGACGATGCTTCCACTTCGATCGCGCTGGCTGAGGCAGTTCACTATCATCAAAGTCAGGCATGGTTTCCCGCGCATTCCGCGGACTATGGAGACGACGTTCGCAAGCGTTTGGAAATGGGACTGGAAATTCGCGCCGCGGATTATCTTGCTGCGCGCGAAGTTCAACAACGCGTGCGCGCAGAATTTGACACCGTGCTTATGCAAGTGGACGCCATCATCGCGCCGACGACCCCAATTACCGCGCCTCTCATTGGCGAAAATGTTGTGGAAATTGAATCGACGGAAGAACCTGTGCGTGGCGCATTAATTCGCTTGAATCGCCCGGCAAATTTCACCGGCCTCCCGGCGATTTCATTGCCGTGCGGCTGGAGCGAACAGAACTTGCCAATCGGATTGCAATTAATCGGACGCGCGTGGGGCGAAGAGCAATTGTTGGCGATCGCCCAACTTTTCGAGCAAGCTCATCCGGAATTTCGCCGCCATCCGCTGCAATTCTGAAATCGCGTTCGTGCGAAATTTAATTCTGCGGACATGCGCGCGATAGACGCATCGACAGTTGTCCCACGCAAAATCCAATCCATCCGACTACGATTCCCGCCAGCACGTCGGCAATATAATGATTGCGAACGTAGACTGTGGAAGCGCACATGCAAACGAAGAACGGCAGGAAAATCCAGAACAATCGCCGGCGAAATCGCCACGCGCCCAGCAGCGCCACAAATGATCCGACTACATGCTCCGATGGAAACGCGCCGCCATGCACGCGGCCGTAATGCTCGATTAAATCGCTGAGCCAGGTGAATGGGCCGCCGTTCAAAGGCACGGTGTGCAACGCGGAAAGAAAATAATGCGGGCTTTCCACCGGCACAAAAAGTGAAATTGTGTAGCCGATCACGTAGCCGGCCATCGTGCTGGTCATCACCGTCCAGAATGCGAATCGCTTTGGCGAATTATCACGAGCCGAATCCGCGCCCCGGATGTACAAAATAAATCCGAGTACTGTCAAAAAGAAAAAATAACTTAAGTACGCCATTTGCATGAAGTCTGTTAATGCCGGGCTCAAATGTTGCTGCAGCCACAGAGTGGGAGTGACGCCGGTCAGCCAGCGGTCGAAACCGAGCATCCAAGAATCGCGCCAGCCTTGACGCACTAATTGCTCCAGCGCGCCCAATTCTTCGAAACAGAAAAGAAAAATTGCCTGTGGATACCAATCCCGCACCACGCGCAAAATTCGCCCGAATGATCCGCGTCCCCAGTTAGCAGTGAGAGAACGCCGCGCGGAAATAACCAGCGCAAATATCAATGCAATCACGCTGACGTGAATTTCCAGCAGACGTCCCGTGCGCGGCAAATTCTTCCGGAACAGGATCATCAGCAGTCCGCTGAATCCCAAATAGGAAAGCGCCACCCATTCAAATGCGCCGCAAGCGTCTAGCGCGGCAACTGCTGCGGCCCGTACTCGTCGAATTATTTCCACGAAACTTTCTCCGCGAAAACTTTTCTGCTAATTTCCGCGCCGGAAGGCGTATTACGATTGCGAAGTGCCGGAACGCACACGCGATCATTCCAATTGATGAGCCGCCACCCGCACCGGCGCCCGTGCCGGGCCATTCTTGGCGCAGAATTCACCACGACAGGATGGCCCACTGCGGCGAGCAGCCATCGATCCTTCCACGAATCGGCATAAGCGTAGCTCCGGGTTAAATCGAAATGATGTTTCGCCGCGAGCCGCGTCAACGCTCTTTCCTTCGCTGGCCCGCAAATCGCTTCGCCATTTACGCGCCCGCTCCAACGATCACCATTACATTCCAATTTTGTCGCCCTCACGAAGATTTCATCATTGTCTGCGAACAAAGTTCCAACTGCCCGCGCCAACGGCGT
The DNA here is from genome assembly GCA_036513735.1 of Candidatus Acidiferrales bacterium. Taxonomy (GTDB): domain Bacteria; phylum Acidobacteriota; class Terriglobia; order Acidiferrales; family UBA7541; genus DASTCZ01. The sequence goes on along the minus strand of DATBYL010000384.1, from coordinate 8,972 downwards.
CAACGTTCCGCTGATCAAAACAATTGCATGGCCTCGCCTGCGATGCCAGTCAACAATTTTTAGCGCATCCGAAAATAATTCCAGTTCCGTGAATTCGCGCGCGATCCATTCTTGCGTAGCGCTGATTTTCACTCCCTCCAAATACGCTTTGTTTTCGTCAAGCGCAAGCGAACTCGCGAACAAACTTCGCAGCCATTTGCTAATCGAGCGTAGGTGCAATTCTCCATTCAGCGCCAAATGCGCCAGCAAACGCAATTCCAACGACGGAGCAGGCAATAGCGTTCCGTCAATATCAAACACGGCTGCAATTCTTCCGCGCTGATTCACGCCGACGCTCATGACGTCCCCCGCGCAGTCACTACACGCACCGACGGTGGCCGCGCGCGAGCGACAGAATTTTCATTCACGCGTTCTGCCGCGCAGAATTCGCGCAGCCCTTCCCAGAAAACAGGCAGCGCCCGCAAGACGCAAAATCCCACCGTCGCAAAAACAATTCCGCTGACGGTGAAATGAATTGCGCCGCCCGATTTTGCATCTGGCGAAATCTGCGCGTGCCGCGCGATCCATTCGACTCCCAACGCGCAGAAGCAAACGCACTTCAGCGCCGCATACGCTCCGCGGCTCGTGCGCGAAGCAACTATCCGCGCGCTCCACTTTTCCACCAGCATCCAGTTCCGCTGAAATTCTCCAGCACTCGCGTGGTTGTCCAAAAGTACCCGTGTCGCGGCAATCCCGCGCAAAAAATCCGTCAACACGCCGCGAACAAAAAATACCACCGGAACCCAAACAGAAATTTGCCCGCTCGCCGCAAAATAAATAAAAAATAAATTTTCAATCACGCGGTCACCCAAAATATCCAACTGCGCGCCCAGCGCCGACGTCATGCGCAATCGCCGCGCCAAATATCCGTCCACGCCATCCAGCGCGATCGCGCAAATCGTGAAAGCCAGCGCGCAAACTCCAAAAGCAATTGTTGCGCCGCTGCGCGAGCCGACTCCGTACAATCCAATTGCTGCGCCCGCCACGAACATTCGTAGCACCGTTACTTTGTTCGGCGTCACCGACCATCGCATTTTTCACCTCGCGCCACGCCTGGCTAAAATTCCAAGCGCACGCGATAAACAAAGCATCCGCCGTTCCAACTTGCAGCCGTTTGTGAACGCCCATATCTCGATTAGATTCAGCGAGTTACGACAACGCCAAAGCGGGGGCGTGTTCGTGAACTAGAAGCTCGATCCTTCACTTGACGCCATTTCCTTTCGGTCAGCGCACATCCCAACTCCGTGCAATTCAATCAGTTCAGTGTTCAAATAATCGCTGTCATGAAATTCTTTCGAGCGGCGTTATGCATATTGTGAACGCACCCAGCGAAGCCGTCGCCGACGTGAACACCGCCGCCGCGCCGTTCGATATCGAGGCGCTCTTTCGCGCTCACTATTCGCGAGTGGCTCGCATCATCGAACGCGTTGTCCGCGATCGCGGGCGCTCTGAAGAGCTTGCCGTGGAAGTTTTTCTGAAGTTGTGGCGCAACAAAAATGCGCAGCACGAAAATGTGGAGGCATGGCTCTATCGAGTTGCCGTTCGTACCGGCATAGACGGACTTCGCCGCCAAACTTGCCGCGCGCATTACGAAAAAGTTCTCGCGTGGATCCGTCCCAGCTCCGCGCCGCCAAATCCGGAGCAGCTTCATTCCGCAAATGAAGAGCAGGAAAGAGTCCGGTCGATTTTAGCGGTCATGAATCCGCGCCACGCGCAATTTCTACTTTTGCGAAGTCAGGATTTCACTTATGACGAAGTGGCGGCGATTCTCAATTTAAATCCGGCGTCAATCGGAACTCAGCTCAGCCGCGCGCAAGAATCTTTCCGGAAGGAGTACATCAAACGATATGGACGGGAATAAATTGAACTCGCCGCAAGTCAATAGTTGGGTAGACGAGCGCATGTCCGCGCTGAACTCAGGTGAAAATTGGCAGCCAAACGTTCAAGTCTGTTTTGCGCGGCTTCAGAAATTGCGCAGTACCACAAATTGGATCGGCCGAAGAACAGTCCTGCTCGCAACGGCAGCTGCCGCCGCCATTTGTCTTTCCATCATGGCGTACCCATCACCAAAAGTTTTCGCGCGCCGCTGCATCGCCGAATGTGCTGTGATGTGGCAGAACCTTTCGTTATCTGCGCGGGCGCAGACGCACCTTACGCCGGAAAATGCCCGTTACGCTGCGCCAGATTTTATTTTGAAGGACGCGAACGATAAGAACATCGGGCTTTCTGAACAAAAAGGGAAAGTGGTTCTTGTAAATTTCTGGGCCACCTGGTGCCACGGCTGCCAGTTGGAAATTCCGTGGTTCATCGAGTTTCAGAAAAAGTATGAGAAGCAGGGATTGGTCGTCATCGGAATTTCGATGGACGACGATGGTTGGAAATCCGTCCGGCCCTGGCTCAACGAGAAGCGCGTCAACTATCCCATCGTGATCGGCAATCAACCTTTGGCCGATCGCTTCGGACTCGACGGCATGCCGCTCACTGCTCTGGTTGATCGCGACGGTAAAATCGCAGACGTTCACCTCGGCGTGGTAGATAAGGACGCCACGGAAAAAAAGATCCAGTCGCTCTTGCAGGAAAAAATCCGGCGCTAAGCGCGTCGGGCAGTCCTCCGCTTGCAGTCCGGCTTCGAGTCGGGCAATCTTATCCATTCAGGAGAAACTCAGCTTATGGGTGTGTCAGTTGTAGGAGTTTTTCTCGCCGGCCTCGTGTCATTTCTTTCGCCGTGCGTGCTGCCGCTCGTGCCGGGATATATCTCCATGCTTTCCGGCATCGGCGTTGAGCAGCTTCGCCAGGGCCAAACTCCGCGCAACAATTTAATGGGTTCCGCAATTGCATTCGTCGTCGGACTTTCCGTTGTTTTCGTAACCATGGGCGCGACCGCCAGCGTGATCGGAAGGTTTCTCACGCATCATCGCTCGCTGCTCACTCCGATTGGTGGCGCCATCGTCATCCTCTTCGGACTTCAACTCATCGGAGTTCTTCACAAGCTAAATTGGGGCGTAGGACTCGGACTCGCTGCGGCACTTGTCGCTCTCGGAGTTGCCACGCAAATGCATCCCGGTCTGCTCGGCGATTGGCTCAGCCCGATTCAATGTTACTCGCTCGCGCTGATTCCTTTGTTGGGTCCGGGGCTCTCGCATTGGATGTCACGTGACGTGCATTTTCGGAATTTGGGCGGTAGCGACGGCAAAAAAGAGCAGAGTCCCTTCGCAGCGATTGTCAGCGGATTCCTGCTCGGATTCGCGTTTGCGCTCGGCTGGACGCCATGCATCGGTCCGATTCTCACGACAGTGCTGGCGTATGCCGCGACGCAGCAAAACATTGCGCGCGGAGTATTTCTTCTGGCAATTTATTCGGCGGGCCTTTCGATTCCGTTTTTGCTCACCGCGCTTGGCATCAGCCAGTTTCTGAAGTTCTACCAGAAGTTTCGCAAGTACGTACAGATCGTCGAAGTCGCCAGCGGATTTTTGCTGCTCGGAATTGGCTTCCTCATTTTCACAAACCGCTTTCTCTGGCTTTCAGGTAAACTAGCATTTCTGAATCGATTCGTGCAGTAGAGATGCGCGCAACAATCCTTGGGAGTTATAAATGAAGAAAGTTCTAGCAGTAAGCATCACCATCGCCGTTCTCATAATTGTCGTCTTCATCTTGAACCGCGAACTTCCGCAGGCCACCACAACGGTTTCTGCCACCGACGCCAAAGCCACCGCGGATAGCTCGATTCCCGTTAACGATCTCGTCTTCAAAGATCTTGACGGCAAGGACTTAAAACTTTCCGACCTGAAGGGGAAAGTAGTCCTTCTGGATTTCTGGGCCACCTGGTGCGAACCCTGCAAAATCGAAACGCCCTGGCTGATTGATTTGCAAAATCGATACGGCTCAAAGGGATTGGTCGTCGTGGGAATCGCGATGGATGAAGGCGGACAGAAAGTCGTTCAGCCCTATACGCAAAGTGCGAAATTTGAAATGGACGACGGCTCAAAGCTCGCCATCAACTATCCGATCGTGCTGGGCACCGAGACATTAAGTGACAAATTCGGCGTCACCGGGTTCCCAACCAGCGTCCTGATTTCTCGCCAAGGCGTGCTCGTCAAAATCACCTCCGGCATTGACGAAGGCCGCGACGGAATCGAGAAAGACATCAAGAGCCAAATGTAAGCCCCGGGTGCCCCAGACGCCCCCGCCGCAGACGGGTCTGGGGGCCCTTGAATTACCTTCATTTCCTTGCCTATTTTGCCCCACTGAAACTATTCTTCCGCCCTAGCGTAGTATCAAATGAAGGTATAAGCTCGCTCAAATTCAATCGTGAAAGCACTTCAACAACTGAAAGAAGCCGCGCTCCTTGCTTTGCATACGCTGCGCGAGCACAAGATGCGTTCTTTCCTCACGCTGCTCGGCATCATTTTGTCCGTGGCCACATTAATTGTGGTCATCGCGCTGATCAATGGAGTGGATCGCTACATCGGCGAACGCGTCGCCACTTTGGGTACGAATGTTTTTCAGGTCACTCGATTTCCGCTCATCACCAATGCGCAGCAACTCGTTCAGGCCACGCGCCACAATAAAATAATCACCTGGGAAGACTACGAATATCTTCGCGACAATCTCAAGCTGCCCAGTCGCGTCGGCGTGCAAGCCTCGAACAGCACGCGCGCCAGTTCCAACGGAATCTCTATCGATCAAATCACTCTGCGCGGCGTCACTGCGAATATGGGTGACATGGCCATCGTCACGCCGGCCGTCGGCCGCTACATCATCGACTCTGACGACGCGCACCACTCGCAAGTAGCCATGATTGGCCCGGACGTTGCCGATAAATTATTTCCGGGACTCGACCCGCTCGGACGCACTGTCGAAATTGATGGCCGTCCCTTTACGGTCATTGGCGTCGGCAAGCCGCTCGGCACCGCGTTCGGCAATTCGCAGGACGCCTACGCCTATATTCCCATCGAAACTTTTATCGAAATTTACGGCAGCAAGGTTGCGCTCACGGTCATCGTCGAAGCGCGCGGTTCTGACTGGATGGATCGCACGCAGGAAGAAGCGCGTCTCCTGATGCGCGCCCGCCGCCATTTGAAGCAAACCGAGGACGACACCTTCGCCATCCTTGGATCCGATGCGCTGCTCGATTTATTCCGCAATTTGACCGGGTCCATCGCCAGCGCGATGGTCGGCATCGTTTCAATTTTCGTGGTTATCGGCGGTGTCGTGATCATGAATGTGATGCTGGCCAGCGTTACCGAGCGCACCCGCGAAATTGGGATGCGAAAATCAATTGGCGCCACGCGCACAAATATTCTGATGCAGTTTTTAGTGGAATCGTCCGTGCTCTCCGGAGTCGGCGGCATTTTGGGCCTCATACTGGCGTGGCTGCTTGCGGAGCTGGTGGAAGCGACCACGTCCGTGCCGATGTTGATCCCGCTCAGCGCTGTCGCGCTGGCGATCGTCGTCTCGACATTGGTCGGATTGTTTTTCGGAATTTATCCCGCGCAGAAAGCTTCCAAGCTGAACCCCATCGAAGCCATGCGCCAGGAAAGCTAAAGGGAATCGTAGCCGGAAAATATTATGCGAATGGCGTGGAGTGAAAACGTGCGGATGGCTTTCAACAACCTCCGCGAAAATAAAATGCGCTCGGTGCTCACCGTGCTCGGTGTGGTCATCGGCGTCACCGCGCTCATCACCGTTTCTTCCGTGCTGGTCGGACTGGACGCTTCCATCCATGACTATCTGAGCGAGTTTGGCCCCGACACTATTTTCATTTTCAAATTTAATGCGGGCATTCGCGGCCGCTTGACTCCCGAAGAATTAAATCGGAAGCCGCTCACTCTGGATGACGCTCTGGCCATCAAAGCGGAATGTCCCGCCGTAAAAGAAATAGATGTTCAAGCTCTGCAACGAATTGTTCCAAACGGCCTTCCGCCCACCGCGGTTGCCCGTTATGAAGGCCGCGAAGTTACTAACGTGAATTATCGCGGCACACTGCCTTCCGCGATTGACGTTTATTCCTTGCGCATCGCGAAAGGCCGCTATTTCACAGAATCAGAAAATCAGCATCGCGCCGACGTCGCCATCATCGGCAACGACGTCTCCAATTCTCTTTTTCTCGGAGAGGATCCTCTTGAGAAGGAAATTCAGGTTCGCGGCACGCTCTACACCGTTATTGGCGTCGAAGAAAAACGGAAGGGCGGTCTGGTCGGCGGCGGGCAGGCCGACGTGGATTTTTGGGTCCCGTATCGCACTTACCAGAAACATAATCCCATGGACGACGAAAACTTTGTCGCCGCCGAGGCTTATCCCGGCCAGGTGGATGCCGCCGAAGATGAAATTCGCGGCGTGCTGCGTCTTCGCCGTCAGGTGCCCTACGACAAGCCGGACACATTCTGGCAATCGAGCTCGCAGGAACTCGCCGATCAATTCCGGCAGATTACTTCCAGCATCGCCGAATTAATTGTGGCCGTCAGCTCCATCGGATTATTAATTGGCGGAGTCGGCGTCATGAACATCATGCTGATGTCCGTCACTCAGCGCACGCGCGAAATCGGCGTGCGCAAAGCAATCGGCGCGCGCAGACGCGACATCATCTGGCAATTTCTTACCGAAGCAATGGCGCTCACCGGATTCGGCGGACTCGTCGGCGTTTTCTTCGGCTGGCTCATCAGCGCCGCCGCGCGAGCAATTTATCCCGCGCTTCCCACTGCCGTGCCTTTGTGGGCCGTCATGCTCGGCGTCGGCGTAGCGATGAGCGTCGGGCTTTTCTTCGGCATGTATCCCGCGGTAAAAGCCGCGCGATTAGATCCGGTAGAAGCACTGCGCTACGAATAATTTTTCCACCACCGATTCGGATCGCCATCGCCGTCGTCACTGTCATCCGGAATCGAAAATTCAATCTTCTGTTCGTTCATGATGTGAATCATTTCCGAAATTTCCTTTGGATTAACCGCGCCAACGCCGGACGCCATCGCCATCATGAGCAACGCAAATACTTTCAGCCACTTTCGTTTCATGGACACGAAATCCTCCGGCCATTGGCGCGGAACTGGACAAATCCGCGCAAGCGCGGTCCACCATCTAATTGTTGAAATGCGTAGCGCCGGCATCCTGCCGGCAGTCAGTTGCTTTGCGGGGCTATCGAAGTGGAGGAGGCCGAGGAGAAAAAGCAGGTAATTCTAGTGCAGGAACTGCACGCGTTTGGTTTCTAATGACAGGCAGGACAACGCAAACGGAAATCGAAACAATAAAACATAGCGCGAAAACGAACGCCAGCGGCAGACCAAACGCACCGGGAATAATCGCAGCGGCCAGCAGGAGCGCGAGGCAGACGAATGCAGCCAATCGTCGAAGTTGGGGCGTCATATTCATTCTCCTTCAATCATACGCTCAGAAAACGATTGCTCAAACAACCGCGTTTTTTGCGAGAATGCCAAAATGCCGCCCGAACACAAATACGCCAAAATCGAGCGCGAGCGCCGCTTCCTTCTCACCGAATTTCCGAGCGACGCAAACGTCATCCGATCTCGCCGAATCATCGACCGCTACATTGACGGCACCACTCTGCGCCTACGAAAATTAATCGACGACAATGGCTCGGCGTCGTTCAAGCTCACTCAGAAAATTCCGGCGCGGGATTCAGGCGGTCAGCAGGGCTCAATCGTAACGATGTATCTCACCGAAGCAGAATTCGGCGTCTTCGAGCAACTTCCGGCGCACACACTCACCAAAACTCGTCACAGTGTGCCGCCGTTCGGCATCGACGTCTTCGATGGCGAATTAGAAGGTCTCATCCTCGCCGAAGCCGAGTTCGATTCCGCAGCCGCCGCTGATGCACTGATCATTCCTTCCTATATTTCTCGCGAAGTTTCCGAAGACGATCGTTTCACGGGAGGTCACCTCGTACGCGCTCCACGGCAGGACGTCCAGACTGCGCTCCGGGAATACGGAATTAATTTCGCTCAGCCATAAACTTGCACACTCCCTTAACCCTGCTGTACGCTCAATCCATCACAATGTCCGAACAAACCATGACCGACCAGGAATTCCGCAATCGCGCAGACTCCGCGCTCGAAACTCTGCGCAAGCGCCTTCAACAACTCGGCGACGAATATAATTTTGAAGTGGAAGGCGACGGCGGCAGGCTCGATCTTCTATTTGAGGAGCCGGAAGAAACGCGCTTCGTCATCAGCCCAAACGCGCCCGTCCGGCAAATTTGGATTTCTGCGCTGACCACCAGCTTCAAACTCGGATGGTCCGACGCCGCGCAGACTTTCGCGCTCGTAAATTCCGGCGAAACTCTCGCGCAAGCGATGAGCCGCATTCTTTCTCAACAGCTCGGCCAAAAAGTAACGGTGTGACGCAAGGTTCCGCAGGTTCATAATAAAATAAGCAGCGCCACTTTACGGTCTCTGCGCCCGGCCAAAAGAATGCGTGCCTCGCTCAAATCAATTCTCTCAGTCACTTTGTTATCGATTGCGATCGCTGCCTTTGCCCAGCACGGTGTAGCAATACCAAATGCCCCGCCTTCAAGAATTCTCGCCGACGCCCACAACCAGAATGCCGATGTTATTGTCTTTGAGCGCGCGCCGGAAAAAACCGGCGCTGGGCCGGAATGTGACATCTATTCCGTGAACGCCGATGGAACAGGTGAAAAGGCGCTCACTCATGACGGCCACAGTCATTCACCAAGCTGGTCGTCTGACGGCCGCCACATTCTTTTCGTCCATGATGCCCCGCGACAAACCGGACCGCCCAATAAAGAAGATGCGGTAAGCAGATATCATCCCATCGAACTTTATGTCATGGATCGGGACGGCGGAAATCCTCATTTGATTCAACGGTTCGAGGCGGGCATTTTTCAGGCCGCTTGGTCACCGGATGGAACTGCAATCGTGGTTTACACTACTGACGGCACTCCGGGATCGCCTCCCGGCCCCTAT
>DATBYL010000383.1:0-3881 GCA_036513735.1 Candidatus Acidiferrales bacterium | reverse complement strand
GTATTGCGGGCCGCGCGGCTTCGGTGCGAAATTGACGCGGGAGAGAAAGTTCGTGGCTGAGAACCTATTTACTAGGCCGGGTCAGCCTAATGGCTGCTCTCCCGCCGAGCCAAGTTAAGCAGCCTAAAATCCTTAACGCGCTTGATGCTTAACATGCCCAAATCCACCACGAAATCCACACTGACCCGCCGATCCGGCCTGCTTGGAATCGCGCCAATTTCGTTGCTACTGATTCTCTCAGGAATAGGTATTTCTCAACAAAAAGAAAAAAAGCAGTACACTCCAGCGCCGCCGTCCGATTTGCCGGAAGTGATCTGGCGTGATCCCGGCGACGTGAGTTCACTGAATTTAATTCATGGCATTGGCGGGAAGGAGGATGCTCCCGACCCTGACGCCACTTACGCTTTCGTCGAAGAGGATATGAATGGAACGAGTCCGAAATTTAGAGTGAAAGACGCGAATGGAGTCGAGTGGAAAGTGAAAATGGGGGCCGAGCCGCAAGCAGAAACCGCTGCTACGCGTTTGCTGTGGGCCGCCGGTTATTTTGTGGACGAGGATTACTACGCGCCGGAAATCAAAGTTGCCGGGCTGCCGAAATTGCGCCGCGGCGAACAATTCGTAACAGGAGACACGGTCCGCGGCGTGCGTTTGGAAAGAAAAATAAAGGGTCAGAAAAATGAAGGGACCTGGGACTGGTTCAAGAATCCTTTTCTGAATACGCGCGAATTTAATGGGCTTCGCGTCATGATGTCTTTGCTGAATAATTGGGATTTGAAAACGATCAACAATTCCGTGTACGAAATCAACGGTGAACGGCGATACGTTGTGAGCGATGTCGGCGCCACATTCGGGAAAACCGGAGATCCTGCGAAACGCTCGAAGAGCAACGTTGAGGGATATGAGAAATCAAAGTTCATTGAAAAGGTACACGCGGACTACGTGGATTTCACCATGCACAGCCGGCCTTTTTTTATCGCGGCGGTCGATGCGCCCAACTATGAGGAGCGCAGCCGCATGGAGAAAGTGACTCAGCATATTCCGCGCGCCGACGCAAAGTGGCTGGGGCAAAGACTGGCACAACTTTCGGACGAGCAAATCCGCGATTGTTTCCGCGCGGCCGGATACATGTCCCAGGAAGTTGATGAATACACGAAAGTCGTGAAGGAAAGAATTGCCGATCTGAACGCGTTGTAACCCGGAAGCAGATTGAAACTGCGCTAGCTTAAAATACGAAAGGCCGTCCTGAATGTGAACAAATCTCAGGACGGCCGAATTATTTTTGGGGGAAAATGCTCCCTCCACTCCGTACTTCGGGATCCGTCTAGTCGGCCGATCGCAACGATTCGCGGTAGGCTTCGGTGCCTGCATCCACAGCGTCTTCCACGCGTTCTCGCGCTTGATTCGCGAAACGCCGCGCACTGCGAGCGGCCTTTGTGGCGCGAGTACGCACCTCGTCAATTCCGTCATTTACAGCGCCGGATACATCGTCACGAGTTTCTTCACCAGACTTGGGTGCAAAAAGAATTCCGACGAGTGCGCCCACGGCGACGCCGAGGAATAGAGTTGAAACGGGGTGATTCCATTTGTTGTGAATTCGTGTCATTGGATTCTCCAGTCGTTTGAATCTGTAGAGTGTGATGTCCCACGCGGTAGCGAAGATTCAGCAGATCGCAATGCCACAGGGCAAGCAAAGGGCGACCGATGACGGCCGCCCCCGACTCGAAAAATCGCTAGCGGGACGATCGTGCCGCCCGGCCAACTTCGCTGTCAGCTTTGTCGATAGGCGACGAAGACTCGCTGGTGGACGAAACATCCTCAGCGCGAGTTGCTTCGAGCACTGCTTTGGCGCGCTTAATCTCATCCGAAGTTTCGCAATGGACGGAAAGAAGAATTCCGCCACGCTGCAAACGTCCCTCGTAGCGCTTCGCTTCATACTCCGGAATTCCCATGCCAATCAATGCGCCGGCGAATCCGCCAACTGCGCCGCCTACCCCGATTCCCGCAAGAGCGGCCACAATTGGACCGGCTACAATCAGCGGGCCGATGCCGGGTATCGCGAGAGCGCCGATACTGGCAAGCAGCCCAAGCGTTCCGCCGATCACGGCTCCTGAACCCGCGCCGACAGCGGTGCCTTCGGGCGCTTTCGTGGATTTTTCCGTGCCGATTTCCTTCGTGCCCAAATTTTCAGGAAAAAGTACCGAAATGTCAGAGGTGGTAAATCCCGAGGAGAGCAGCATTTCGGCGCCATGCTCCACGCCTGCGCGCGTTGAATAAATTGCGAATACCGCCTTATTTTTGCCAGCCATTGTCATTCTCCTTTTATGAATTGTGGATCCGCAACTTCCATCTAAATTCGCCGTGTGGCTTCGCCGTCGAACTCTGGCTGCCGCCGCTGCTATTTGCGATTCTGGCGGCTGCGGTTGTCATTTTTCCGGCGCTTCCGATCATCCTGTTGGTTCGGACTTCGCTCCGGCCCAGGCTGGCGGCGATTACGATCGTCAGGCTCTTGTTCCGGTTCATCGTTGGCCTGATTCGTCATATGTCCCAGGAACGCCTGCGTATCTTCGTCCTGGGCCTGTCTGGTGATTGGTTCGCGTGACATGCTGACCTCCTTTTTATTTCACTTTCCTCCACTGACGATACGGCGCGCTGCCTCATCCGGCCATCGGGTGAAGGATGTAGATTCCTGATTGAATGGCTGGAGCGTGTGAAACTTCAATTCGAGGTTTTCGCGTTGTTCCGGTGGAATTCAACTCCGAACAACGGATTCTCTCTCGACCCCTGAATTTTTATGGGCAGCAACGTACCAGCGCCGTCTTTTGAAAAGAACGGATCGACAAATTTCAGCAGAACAGATTTTGCTCCGGTTGTGGTCTGCGATAGTTTTGCATCCATTCGCAGCGTGCCGTGAAAATCCAGGGATTCGCCGCGAAGATCATAACTGCCGTTCAATTTCACAGCGGCCCCTGCGACGGCAAATTGCAAATTCGAGAAATCCATCAGTCCTTTTTTCAAAGTGAAGGAGCCGTTGAAGTCCGATATCGAGTCTCCATCGCTGGTGACGCCGGGCTGCCCCAGGGCTCTCTGACTGAAGTTATTGATCTTGCTCTGCGTGTCAGTGGAACTGAATTTCGCGGACGTGATTGCAAAACGTCCATCGAGCGCCAGCCGGTCGAAAATGTTTTGTCCCTGATGCAGACGGAGATCAACCTTCGTGTTCAATGCGGCGTCGCCCGACAACATTGGAGTTTTGGATTTCGTCGCCAACTTCAGAAGATCTTCCACTCGAGCGGACTCGGAATTCACGCGAAGTGAGATTTTTCGATCATCCTGTCCTGAACTTTTTGCAATTTCTCCGCTAATTAAAAGCGAGGTATGCAGGAAGTGAGCGTTCACAGATTTCAAATATGTGTTTCCGTTCGTTCCATCTACGACGGCGTCAAATTCCGTGGTCAGATCCATGGCATGTCCGCTGGCCGCCACCGTGAAATCTGGAATTTCGGTCGTACCTCGAACGGAAATATAGTCCAGCTCACCGTCGAATTCACCCTTTGAAGAAAGAAAGCCAGAAATTCCCGGGAAAGTTCCCAGATCCGCGTGTTTATATTCGTAACTTCCGCTCATTGGAGTGAGGCTGGGTTCGTCCGTGTCCCACGGTCCCAGCGTTCCATCCACTTCGATTTCTCCGATCGGGCGTGGGTTCTGAAGCGTAGCGTGAAAAGCGGCGGGATGGTTGGGTTGGTACGACTTAATCTTGAGTTTGTGAATTGCAAATACGAGCGTCGGTTTTTCCGCGCTGGCGCGAAGAATATCGATCTCAGCGTCCGATGTGGTTATGTCGTCGATGGTGAAATTCAGCTTCGCCGCGGTGTTGGGATGTG
>DATBYL010000382.1:0-5321 GCA_036513735.1 Candidatus Acidiferrales bacterium | reverse complement strand
AGGCCCACATCGGCACGAGGAAAAACTGGCGAAGCACCTACTGGAAATTGCGTCGCAGAGGCGCATTCGATTTTCCCGTGCTCTCCGTAGCAGCCGCGGCAAAACTCGCCTACGACGGAATCGTCGAAGACGCGCGCATAGTAATCGGTTCCGTAGCGCCGCGCCCATTGCTCGCGCAGGATGCCGCAGACTCGCTCGTTGGCAGCAGGCTCACGCAAGAATCAATCGAGCAAGCCGCCACGCTCGCCGCCGGAATCGCCCGCCCTCTCGACAACACTGATTTCGATATGACCTGGCGCAAGAAAGTCGCTGTCGAATTTGTAACCAACGCGCTCCGCGAATTGCGTGGAGACGACATGCGCGCCGAGCGCCAAAGCCTCACTCGCCACGCATTGCTTTAATCCATTCAGTGAATTGCTTTGCCGCGCGCACGTCGCCAGCCTATAATTCGCCCTACTCATGCCTTTAGCGAATGGCGTCAAACTTGGCCCTTATGAAATCATCGCGCCGCTCGGCGCGGGCGGCATGGGCGAAGTTTATCGCGCGAAGGATACGCGCCTCGATCGCACCGTCGCCATAAAAGTTTTGCCTCCGCATCTCGCCGAAACTCCTGAAGCGCGTCAACGATTTGAGCGCGAAGCTCGCGCCGTCTCGGCGTTGAATCACCCAAACATCTGCACGCTCTACGACGTCGGCTCGCAGAATGGAGCCGAATATCTGGTGATGGAATATCTCGAGGGCGAAACTCTGGCCGCGCGTTTGGAAAAAGGTGCGCTGCCTCTCGACCAAACGCTGAAAATCGGAATTGAAATTGCCGACGCGCTCGAAAAAGCGCATCGCCAGGGAATTATTCATCGCGATCTGAAACCCGGAAATATCATGCTCACGAAGTCAGGAGCGAAGCTTCTGGATTTCGGACTCGCGAAAGCCGTCGAATCCGTGCCGGTTTCCGGACTGACGGTCGCCGAAACCATTCCTCCCACTCGTGATCCGGTAACGGACGCAGGCGTTGTACTCGGCACATATCAATACATGGCGCCGGAAATAATTGAAGGCCTGGAAGCCGACGCGCGTGTGGATATTTTCTCCTTCGGCGCGGTGCTCTACGAAATGGCCACCGGCAATCGCGCGTTTGATGGCAAAACTCAAGCCAGCGTGCTCGCCGCGGTTCTCGCCTCGGAACCGAAACCAATTTCGTCCATGCAACCAGCGTCTCCGGCCTCGCTCGACCGCGTCGTGAAATTCTGCCTCGCGAAAGATCGCGATGAACGCTGGCAATCCGCGCATGACGTAAAACTGGAATTGCAATGGATCGCCGAAGGTGGTTCCGAAAAGGGATTGCCCGCTCCTGTCGTTTCGCCCAATAAAGGACGCGAGCGAATCGCGTGGGTCATTGCGGCAATCGCGATTCTCGCCGCCGTCATGCTGGTAATATTTTTTCCACGCGGCGAACCGAAGCCACAGCAATCAATTCAGGTCAGCGTGGATCTCGGCGCGGACGCCAGTATTTCGACGGAGTTCTCCGGGCCAAATGCAATTCTTTCTCCCGACGGATCGAAGCTCGTTTTTGCGGCGGTAGGCTCCGATAAGCAACGCCGTCTGTATATTCGTCCGCTCGGTCAATTGCAGGCTACTGTACTTGCGGGAGCCGAAGGCGCCTCGCAACCTTTTTTCTCGCCGGATAGCCAGTGGATCGCGTTCTTTGCTGAAGGAAGATTGAAAAAAATTTCCGTTCACGGTGGCGCGCCGGAAATTATTTGCGATTCCCGGGGTCCGTCCAGCGGAAGCTGGGGCGACGACGGAAGTATTATTCTCAGCAACCGTACCGGATTGCCGCTATTAAAAGTTTCTTCGGCAGGCGGCACGCCCGCTCCTCTCACCACTCTCGATAAATCGAAAAGCGAAACTTCCCAGAACTGGCCTCAAGTTCTTCCGGGCAGCAAAGCTGTCCTCTACACATCGCAAGCCACCAACACAAATTCTTATGATGATGCCGACATCGTCGCTTACTCCATCGCGTCGGGTCAGGCAAAAACGATCTTGCACGGCGGTTTCCACGCGGTTTATTTGCCCGATGGCTATCTCGTTTACATGCACAGCGGCACGCTCTTCGCGATTCCATTTGATCCCAAGCGGCTTGAGACGACTGGCGACGCTACCGCCGTCGTTGAAAATGTTGTAGCCAGTCCCGACAGAGGAACCGCGCAATTTTCCATTTCAGATAACGGAACTCTGGTCTACGTGTCGGGCTCCGCGGTTGACCGCAATGTTTCCATCTACTGGATGGACGCCGACGGTCACTTCACTCCTCTCCGCGAAACGCCCGGCGACTATCAGAATCTCGCGCTTTCTCCGGACGGCAAGCGATTGGCGATGGATATCAGAGCGTCAAAAAAGACGGATATCTGGATTTATGATTTGGAGCGAGACACGCTCTCGCGGCTCACGTTCGCGGCCGATGGAACCAACGGAAACAGCAGACCCGTCTGGACTCCGAATGGCGAGCGCATTGTTTACAACTCATCTGAAAAAGCAACTGGCCCAAATCCGGCGCAAAATCCGCCATTAAATATTTGGTGGATTCGTGCCGATGGCGGCGGAAGCCCGGAGCGTTTAACGCAAAGCGACAGCTTACAGATTCCGGGGTCGTGGACTCCCGACGGCAAGATGCTCGCATTCGCTCAGCGAAATCGTGGCACCGGCATGGACTTGATGACTTTGTCCGTCGACGGCAGTGAAAAAACTGGTTGGAAACCGGGACAGCCGAAAGCGTTTTTGAACACTCAGTTCTTTGAAACGGATCCGGTGTTTTCGCCAGACGGCCGATGGCTTGCTTACATTTCCAACGAATCCGGAACTGGCGAAATTTACGTGCGCCCATTCCCCGGCCCGGGCGGCAAAACACAAATTTCCGGCGGCGGCGGTTCGTTGCCGCAATGGTCTCGAACCGGCAAGGAACTTTATTACTTGGCTGCCACACGCGACAAAATTATGGCCGTCACTTACTCAGCGATCGGCGATTCTTTCCGCGCGGAAAAACCGCGCGTCTGGTCGTCCGGCCAAATTTCCGACCGAAGTTCCTACGTTCCTAGTCCCGACGGAAAAAGAATGGGGGCACTGAAAGCTCCCGGCGCGGTTGACGCAGCTCCCATCAACAAAGTGGAATTCATCTTCAATTTCACCGACCAGATCCGCGGTCTCCGCAAGCGCCAGCAGATGAACCCGGATGCACTCCACTGATCTTCCTTATTAAGGATGAGCAATCCGCGACCTGAACTGCGCATAACCGAATGTAACTTGCAGTGCCAAGTCTGCGACCCTCCCGCCTCCAATCGCTTGGCTAAGTGCCTGATATCCTTGGTCTTACCCGGCAGTCAGCCTATTCCAAAAATCGCGCTTTTTCAAAAAAGCCGTACCCCCACCCCGGGGGTCGTAAGCGATGTGTATGCTAATAAAGGACTTACGGCGATCTGGCCAGCAAGTATGTGCTAATAAAGGACTTAAGTAGCACACGCTTCAGCCTGTGGCTCCCGTCCATCGAATCTGCACTCCACCCTTGGGCGCAATCCGCTCCACGGCCGCCGAATCCACTCCACAATTCCACCATGTTATCCACTACAAAAAGTGCATTATAATGCACTTTCCGGGTTCTCAGCCGCAAAAACTGCATTATAATGCACTTTTTCGCTGCTTCCCCGACCGCAGCCCTCGCTCACAAATTTCAACCGCACGCCAAGTAGTACCGACGGTTCATTGCGCCTCGGTACCAACGCTTCATAATCGTTAGCGCACCCGGAAAACTTCAGTCCCATAGGCGCGCGCGCGGGCGCTTCCTAAAATGGACTCGGGTCAAACCTCTCATGTCGGTACTTCGTGGCAGAACCGGAATTGTGCTTACCTGGCTGATTTTTGTCGGTGGGTACGCCACTGTCTCCGTGACGCTTCACAGCGGCCCGCGCTTGACGGCCTTTGGCGATATCGCGCTTTGCGTGGTTTTGCTTTTTGCCAACGCCGGACTTCTGGTGAACGCGTCATCCTCCGATTGGCGACGCAATGCTTTTTGGATGTTGATGGGAATGGGTTGCGGACTCTGGCTCATCGGCCAATTGCTGCGCACAAATTTTGAAGTGCTGCACCATCAGCGGATTCCCGCTCCGTTTCTTGGCGACGTAATTTTCTTTTTGCACACCGTTCCACTCTTGGGCGCGCTCGCTTTGCGTCCGCACGCGCGAGACGCCGATCGCAGTCTGCGATTTGGCCGCGTCGATTTCCAACTTCTATTTTCTTGGTGGGTCTATCTTTATTTTTTTGTCGTAATTCCTTGGCAATATATCGCGCCAAACGCAAAACAATATTCCATCAGCTACACGCGAGTTTACGCCGTGGAAAATTTCACTCTCGTTGCCGCGTTGCTTTATCTCGTTGCGCGCAATCACGGTCCGTGGCGAAAAGTGTATTCGCATCTTGCGGGCGCAGCGGCGATGTACGCGTTCAGTTCAATCGTGATTGATATCGCCACGCGTCAAGGCGTTTATCAGTCCGGAAGTTTGTACGATCTTCCACTTGTCGCTGCTTTTGTGTGGTTCGGCGTAGCCGGAAATATCGCACGCCGCGAATGTCCTCCAGCGGAACGCGCGATTCCGCCGCTCGCTCCAGAGTCCACTGAAATGCCGTCGGAAAATCAGTGGCCCGCGCGAATGGCAATGGCAGCAGCGCTTTCATTGCCCGCATTGCTAATCTGGTCCGAAATGGAAAGCAGCGCCCCAGCAGAAGTTCGCAGATTCCGGTTGCTGACAACGCTTGTGGCGATCATCGTTGTGACTTCGCTGGTATTTTTGCGCCAGCGTTTGGTCGATCTCGACCGGCTGCGATTACTTGGCCAATCGAAAGAAGCGCTCGTGAATTTGCGGCGCGTTCAAGCTCAATATGTGCAGGCCGAAAAACTCGCGTCGCTCGGGCAACTCGCAGCTGGAGCCGCGCACGAAATCAATAATCCGCTTACGGCGATTCTCGGTTATTCGGACGTGTTGGCCGGAGATCCTTCCACGGGCGCTCGAGCGAAGGAAATTGCGGAAAAAATTCGCGAGCAAGCTCGGCGTACCAAAGGAGTCGTCGGTAAATTGCTTAGTTTTGCGCAGCCGCAACCGGCGGACGTAACTCTGCTGGACGCCAACGCGATTGTCGGAAACGTCGTGGAATTATGCCGCGCGGACATCAAGAAAAAGAATATTCGCATCGAGCTGGATGCCGAATCACATTTGCCCGGAGTTCGCGGCGACGCAAATCAAATCTTGCAAGTGTTTTTCAACATTATTAATAAC
>DATBYL010000381.1:0-4110 GCA_036513735.1 Candidatus Acidiferrales bacterium | reverse complement strand
GTCCGCCGCCGGAATAGCCGCCGTTTCCACCGCCACCGGATGTTCTTCCGCCGACGGTTGTGCCGTTGCCGCGCGAACTGCCGTTCGCGCCATTATTAAATTGTCCGTTCGCAGTGAAATGGCCGACCACTTCCGGTTTCGCAGAAGCGTGTCCGCCGACCAGTTCGCCGCTGGCGCGCTCAAAAGTTTTTGCGTGATAGTTGTATGTGATCGTGCGCTCGCCGGTTCTACTAAAGGCAACTGGCGTGACTTTCCCGTCGAGGTGCGTCCGCGAGGTCGTCACCGGATTGCGCGTCACAAAACGCGCTTGAATTTCGGGGCGTTGTACCGGTATACGCGCCGACTTTTCTTCCGACGGACGAAATTCCTTTGGCGTTTTCGTCAGAAGTGTGACTTTGTCCGCAGGATTCCATTTCACAAATTGCAGCGGACGATCCTGTTTTTTCCCAGTGGCGAACGCGCCGTTCTTCAAATTCAGCGGCGTTTGTCCGCGCACGTCGTGCGGATTCCGTGGCACCCAAACATTCTTAGTGCCGACATGCATGTAGTGCACCGGATGATGATGCGTGCGCCCCGCTACGAACCGGTAACGTCCGCGGAAGGGAGCCCATCCGCCGGAATAGCACAAGCCCCACATCCAGGGATCGCGCTCGATCGTTTCCCTCAGAATAGTTTTCTTTCCGGTGACGGGATCGCTGGCCACTTCTTGCCGGTGCACTTCATCGGAGCATTCGTCGAGCCGCACGTGATAGACAGTTACGATCGGATTTTGCGCGACGCCCGCAGGAATCGTTCCGGGTGGTCGTTGCTGAATAGTTCCTTGTTGCGCCGATTGTGATTGTTGGGACGACTGCTGAGATTGCAGCGGCGAGAAACCGTCCGCCGGAAATACCGGCGCTCCCAAACTCGCGATTAATCGAGCGCTTATTTCGGGGTTGCTGGCTACTGCGGATCCGTCAGGCAAGACAGCGCCATCGCCCAGGTCAATAACGCCGTCGGAATTATCCACGCCATTCGGACGCCAACAATTTCCTTCCGGCGCGCACGGATAAAATGTGCCGCTCTCGTACATGTCAATCAATCCGGGAACTGACGCGGTTAATCCGGACGCTTTCAGCGCCGCGGACATTTCCTGTTCGC
The DNA here is from genome assembly GCA_036513735.1 of Candidatus Acidiferrales bacterium. Taxonomy (GTDB): domain Bacteria; phylum Acidobacteriota; class Terriglobia; order Acidiferrales; family UBA7541; genus DASTCZ01. Next base: position 2,970 of record DATBYL010000381.1, on the reverse strand, counting down.
GTTTCGTCACGCGCGCCAGAACCCAGGCGTCCCAATCGGCGGGCGCGGTGGAATCATTCGCAATATTTCCCGTCACACGCTTGCTGTTTTGATATGTGATCGGCTGTCCGCCATCCAGATGAGTTTTATTGGACATATTTCGCGCCGCAAGATCGTTAATTGCATTCGCCAATCCCGCGGGCATATTGACGGTGTATCGAATGCCGTTGAAATAAGTGGTGATCGGCGCGCCCGGAGGCGGCGTGGCGTCTCCGCCATACTCGATCACGTCATCGCCCTGATCGTTTTCCGGCGTGGCGGTCACGCCATCCAGAAAACTATCCACGCGCACCAATGCGGCCTTGGGAAAACTTAGCCGCTCTGAAGGAGTTGAGATCACGAAGATTTCTCGCGGCGCGGGCTTTGCGCTCAGAGTTAACGTGCCGGTGACGAGTTCCAATTCCGTAGCGGGCACAGTGAAAGTGGCGTCCAGACGATTGAATTCCAGCACGGAATTATCGGCCAAATAAACGACGCTGCCGTTTTCAAATTCAATTTCCGCGCGGCCTACGCCCGTGGCCAAGGTGAAGCCTTCTTCAATGGGCACATTTGCTTGGGCGATTTCCCACGAGGTATTCAGATCCGCGTTGTTTTTACTGCCGCGCGATAGACGCACGTCGCCCTGCACGTAACCGAGGCGGACAATTTCGGGCTCATACGGATTTGCCACCTGGGCGCCCGCGCTGGAGGGAAGGGCGCCCGTTGCGAGAATCGCAATCATCGCGATTATGGCATTTGGAAAAACTCGGTATAGGTTGTTTGAGGAATTCGCTGAAGTTGCAGAATCTGCTGAAGTCTTCATGACACCCTCCTGCTGGGAAGTAGGGGCCCTGTTGATATGACGCGCTAGCCAACTTTACGTTTCGTATTTCTTTTGGGAAAGTAAGTATTCACTTACATCTAGCCAAAGGATACCAAGTTCACGGCGATGGAAGCAAGCGAGATGCTGTGGAAATCTTGGATAGTTCCGGTACTGCGTCGGCATCTTCCAAATAGGATGCCGCTTTTTGAAACTTCCCGCAACTCGTGTCAGAATTCATCCCATGCATCTATTCTCTCCGCTCACGATTCGCGAAATCACGTTTCGTAATCGCATCGTCGTTTCGCCGATGTGCCAATATTCTTGCGTCGATGGGTTCGCTACGGACTGGCATCTCGTGCATCTAGGTTCGCGCGCGGTTGGCGGCGCGGCGCTGGTTTTTGCTGAAGCGACTGCCGTTACAGCCGATGGCCGCATTAGTCCGATGGATTTGGGAATTTGGAAGGATGCGCACATTGAGCCGCTGGCCCGCGCGGCAAAGTTTATTAAGACCCATGGCGCTGTTCCGGGAATTCAACTTGCCCATGCGGGACGCAAAGCGAGCACTTCAGCGCCGTGGCTCGGCGGCAAACCGCTTCCGGTTGGCGAAGGCGGATGGGCTCCGATATTTTCTGCGAGCGCGCTCGCGTTTAATGATGGATACCAAATTCCTGAAGCGCTTTCCGTTGCGCAAATAAAAAGTATTGTTCGCGCATTTGCAGATGTCGCGCGGCGCTCGCTGGAAGCTGGATTTGAAGTCGTGGAACTTCACGGCGCGCACGGATATCTGGGAAATCAATTTCTTTCGCCGCTTTCCAACCACCGCACCGACGAGTACGGCGGCAGCTTCGAGAATCGAACGCGCTTCCTCCGCGAGATTATTGAAGCGATGCGCAAAGTTTGGCCGCAACGCCTTCCACTTTTCTTAAGAATTTCTGCAACAGACTGGATGGAAGGTGGCTGGACGGGAGACGACTCGATCGCGCTGGCGAAAATTGTGAAGCCGCTTGGCGTGGATTTAATGGATTGCTCGAGCGGTGGAACTTCGCCTGCGGCGAAAATTCCGCTTGGCGCAGGATATCAGGTTCCGTTCGCAAATGCCGTGCGGAGACACGCAAGTATCGCAACCGGTGCGGTCGGAATGATCACCGATCCGATGCAGGCCGATCAAATTATCCGCAACGAAGAAGCGGACCTGGTGATTATGGCGCGGGAATTTCTGCGCGATCCGTACTGGCCGCTTCACGCCGCCGCAACGTTGCATCAGGAAATTAGCTGGCCGAAACAATACGAACGCGCGAAGCCAGCGCGAAAATAAATGGACACTCCGAAAAACACCCGTAATTGTCATTCACAGTGCACGAGTAAATCTGTCTTGCGCAGCAAACTCTGCACTGGCGTAAAATGGGGTCGTGCAGAAGAAAATGTTCTGGATCACTTTTAGCGCTCTGGGACTTATCGCCGACCTCGCGCTTCCATTCTGGTGGGCGATGGCTGCAACTATTCCCGCCGGAGTGATTAGCTGGTGGTTCGCCTATCGCAGTGATCTTTTTTAATCAGCCTTACTTCAAAATATCATTCAACAGCGCCGCCAATCGCGCGCCGGCCTTCGCTAGTTGCTGCTGCACAACAGGCGCTGACGCGTCCTGATACGGTTGCTCCAAATCCTCATGCAGCGCAAGCAGTCGGTTACCGATGTTGTCGTCGCCCGCGCAGGAATCAATCTCCACCGGTTTTTCCACCGGAATTAAATGCGGAAGTTTTCCGTAGACGGCGGTTTCGGCAATCTCGTGTCCTTCCCAAGCCCAGTCATCGAAATTTGATGTGCCGGACATCCATCCGGAAATTCGCGATGCCTGCGCGGTATTTGTTTCCGCAGCAAATTGCTGCACGGTTTCTGTGCCGGCCATTCGTCCGAGAATGCTCGAATCCCAAACGCTGTGCAGGTTCGGCGAATAACTTTCGCTCTGCGGATTGCGCGTCTGCGGCTCGGCGCCAAAGAATTCCACCGGAATACAATTTCCGCCACGATCGTTATTTGTTGTGTCGTGCAGCGGTTGATGAATATCGCCGACAAAGTGGATGATAAATCTCAGCGCGTCCGCGCGCTGCAACGGAGTGCTGGATGCGGC
>DATBYL010000380.1:0-7694 GCA_036513735.1 Candidatus Acidiferrales bacterium | reverse complement strand
ACGAATGACCGAGAGGCAAAAATCGAATCCGGCGGCACCAGAGCCGAAGGCGAGGCGCAAGCGCAGTTGGCCGCGCCGAATTGTGCGCGCGTTACTGTCGCTCGCGATTGTGCTCGCGTTAGCCGTCGCGGCGTTGGTGATCGCTCTGGCGATTGGCTGGTTTGACACGCCGATGCGCAATTCGGTCGTCAGCCAAATCGAGCGCGTGACCGGTGGCCGAGTGGAACTGAAGCACTTTCACTTCGCTCCATTTTCTCTTCGCGTTGAATTGCAAGGACTCACAGTGCACGGACTGGAACCCGATGGCACTCCGCCACTTTTTCACACTGATTATCTGGTCGCCCGCATTCAAGTGGATTCACTGTGGAATAAAAAAATCTCCTTGAAGGAATTGCGGATTCTAAAACCCGAGATCCACGTGCGCTTCAACGCCGACGGCACATCGAATGTTCCGCCGCCGCGAACCCCGCAAACGAACAGCAAGCCACTTCGCGTGCGGCTATTTGAATTTGCGATTCGTCATCTGGAATTGGACGAAGGAACTCTTCTCTATAACGACGTGCGCGCGCCGCTGGTGGCCGAAGGCGACAATTTTAATTTTTCAATGGACTGGGGCGCCGCGAATGGCGCGCCGATTTATTTGGGCCAACTGAGTTGGAAGCAATTCACGTTCGCCGCGAAGCGCTATTTACCGACGAAGGCTGATCTGTCGGTGAAATTTACTTTCGCCGCCGAATCGTTCCATGTGCAGCAGTTGCAATTGAAGCTGCCGCGCTCAAATGTTGACGCGCAAATTGACGTCGATCAGTTATCGGCGCCCACCGTGAGCTTTCGTTATCGTGGTTCGCTCGATCTGCAAGACATCCGCGAAATTTTCCGTAAGCCCAGCGTGCCCGATGCTCGAGTGGAATATTCCGGTGAAGGACGTGTCGCCAAAGGCGAATGGAAAGCCAGCGGACACTATGCAGCGCATGATCTTGTGCTGCCATACCAGTGGTTCCACGATTCTGGCATAACCAGCCGCGGAAATTATCAAATCGCCAAAGGCCAATTGATTGTTCCGGATTTTGAAGCGCAGGCATTCGGCGGATCGCTGCAAGGGCGCGTCAGTCTTATTTTCCACGGATTGCAATTTCAAGTTGAATCGCACGCAATTGGATTTGATCTTGCCGCGGTGCTCGCCGCCGTAGCGAATCCTAGTTTTCCAGTGCAAACATTTCACTGGGATAGCGCGATGCAAATAGATGACGTGACAACGTGGACGCAAGATTTCAAACACTTAGAATCGCGCGGCGTAACCGACTGGACGATTCCGGCAGTCGACGCGCCAAAACAAATTGCGCCGGGAAAAATTCCGGTCACCGCGCATTTCGATTATGACTACAGCATGGACCGGCGTGAAGTAGTGTTGCGCGCGAGCGAAATTAGTACTCCTTCAAGCCATCTGACAATTTCCGGCAAACTCGCCGCGGAAAATTCAGCGCTCGATGTGAATCTGGACGCGCAAGACCTGCGGCCATGGGATGATTTTATCAACAAACTGCGCGGCGAGGACGCCGAACCTGTTCAAATCACGGGCCGCGCGACGTGGGTGGGAAAATTAACGGGCGAACTCGGTGGCCCCACTTTTGCCGGTCACGTGCACGCGTTCAACGCGGGATACGGCGAGCTTTACTGGGACGAAGTGGAAGGCGATCTGACGTACTCACCCGACGGATTCCAACTTGCGCGCGCTCACGCCCGCCGCGGAAATTCGTCAGCGCAATTTGATGTCGCACTGACGTTCGATGAGTGGCATTTTGATGATGATGGCGAGTGGCACTTCGACGCCGACGTTGTGCGCACGCCAACCGAAGGCGTGCAACAAATGTTCGGCTCCTCATTTCCCGTGAAGGGATTGCTCAGCGGACAATTTCACGGCCGCGGTACGCGCGCGAATCCGCAAGTGACGGGACTGTTCGATCTTTCCGAATTGAATGCGTGGGGTTTGCCGATTGATCGCGCGCGCGGGCAACTTACTTTGGATCACAACGAAGTGCGCATCGCGAACGGCGAAGTTCGGTTCACAGCGCCAGACGCCGCGCAAGGCCGCGCGCCAAGCGTCATCACTGGAAATGTTGCGTATCGTTTTTCAGATCAGAGCGTGAATTTTGATTTGACGGGCGCCGTGATTCCCATCGAAGGAATCCGGAAAATCCAGACAGCGAAGTTGCCGCTTGGTGGTTCGCTCAGTTTTCAATTGCATGGCAGCGGCCCGCTGCTTGCTCCCGTCACGCAAGGCACGGTGAGGCTCGTAGATTTCCGCGCGGGCAACGACGTTCTTGGAAGTTTCGACGGAAAACTCGATGCCGACGGCAAGCGTCTGCGAGTTGATTTGACCTCAGCGCTGCCAGCCGATCATTTGCACGGATATGTCGAGATGGCGTTTTCCGGCGATCTTCCTGTATTCGGCGAATTGGACTTGAAAGAAATGGATCTCGGTCCGCTAATTCGCGCCGGACTTCATCTGGAAGGTGTAACGGGACACACCAGCATGGACGGCCATTTGCGATTGACGGGCGCGTTGCTGAAATCAGATTCAATTGCGGTTGACGCGGATCTTTCGCATGTCGCTATGGATTACGATTTCGTGAAACTTGAAAATAATGGCGCTGTGAAATTCACTTACAAGAAAAATGAAATCCAAATCGGGCAAGCCGCATTCAAAGCGACGGACACGGATTTTCAAGTGTCCGGCTTCGCAAGATTTGCTGGCGACCGCGCGATGGGAATGAAAGTGAATGGCGCGATCGATCTGCAACTTCTCGGCGGATTTGTGCAAAACCTGAAAGCTCACGGCGCGGCGAAAATAAATATTTCGCTCGAAGGGACAATTTCCGCTCCGCGAATCAATGGGCGCATGGACGTTGCAAACGCTTCGGCGAATTATGACGATTTCCCCGCAGGGCTAAGCAAAATTACCGGCGCATTTGTTTTTGACGCAAGCCGGATGCGATTTGAGAATTTGCGCACAGAAATCGGCGGCGGCGAAATGCTGGTCACAGGTTCCGTCAACTATGGCGAAGGATTCGGTACGCTGCGTTACGACATGACTGGCCGCGCCACCAATGTGCGCATTCGCTATCCCGTCGGAATGAGCTGGCTGGCTTCCGGAAATTTGCGATTCGTCGGAAGCGCGCAAGCGGCGCTTCTTTCCGGAACCGTAACGGTGCAACGCTTGCTGATGTCCGAGGGATTTGATATCGGTTCGCTGGTCGTTACCAGTAAATCCCCGGTGGCCGCGCCGGTCACTTCGGTTTCGTTTCTGCGAAATTTGCAATTCGATATTCAGGCGAACACAAGTGCCGACGCACGCGTGGAATGGAGCAATACAAGTTTTGAGGGCGAAGCGAATCTGCGCGTGCGCGGCACGTGGGAAAATCCAATTTTGCTGGGCCGCATCAGCCTCTCGAACGGCGAACTTTCTTTTGCGGGAAATCGCTACAGGCTTTCGCGCGGCGATATTAATTTCTTGAATCCCTTCCGGCTTGATCCGGAATTAAATGTGCAGGCTACGACAACGGTCGAACAGTACGAAGTGACGCTGGATATTTCCGGGCCGGCCAGCCGCCTTGCGCTGAACTACCGCTCCGATCCGCCGCTGCCTTCGAGTGACATTATTAGTTTGCTGGCGCTCGGACAGACCACGGAATCCACCGCGTATCGCGGGGCATCTTCCCAGCAAACGCCGCAATCCGGCGCGACGTCATTACTTTCCGAAGCGATTTCTAATCAACTGGGCGGAAGACTGGAGAAATTATTCGGCATCAGCCGCTTTCGCGTGGATCCATTTTTGGCGGGCACTACGAACTCGCAGAACGGAGCGCCGCGCGTGACGATTGAAGAACGCGTCGGCCATCATTTGACCGTGACTTATGTGACGAACGTGGCTGGCGCGTCGGAAGAAGTGATTCAAGTGGAATATCAAGTGCGGCCCGACTTGAGTGTCGTCGCGCTGCGCGATTACAACGGCACATTCAGTTTGGATATTGTGCGCAAGCAAAGATTCAAATAGTCGCCCGCGCGGCGACGCACCGATGAAATTTCTGTTAGCATGGCGCTCCCGACCGCCATGGCCTCCTTCGACCCTGAGCTGAACCAGCCAATTTCAAGTGACGCCTCCGTCGCTAATGACGTCGTCGTTTCCAATGACGACGCCATCTCCAATCGCGCCGTGCGCGCTGCGGAAATCCTCGGGCGCGAATCCGGCCTGCACCGAAAATTAACTTCATCACAAGTTTCGATGATCGCGCTGGGCGGAGCAATTGGAACGGGATTATTTCTGGGCAGCGCGCTTTCCGTGCACGCGGCGGGGCCGGGAGTAATTCTGAGCTACGCAGCCGGCGCGGTGATCACTCTGCTGCTGATGTGGGCGCTGGCGGAAATGGCCGTGGCGCATCCGGTGGCCGGATCATTCGGAGTTTACGCCGAAATTTATTTAAGTCCGTGGGCCGGATTTGCCATGCGCTATTCGTATTGGATCGCGCAGGTAGTGGCAATCGGCAGCGAAGTTGTGGCCGCCGCGATTTATTGCCGCTACTGGATGCCGGGCGTACCGTCGTGGGTTTTCATTATTATATTCTCGGTGGCGCTGGTTTATGTGAACGCGCGAAGCGTCGCGAATTTTGGCGCGTTTGAATATTGGTTCGCGATGATCAAGGTCGTCACCATCATGATGTTTCTCGTGCTCGGCCTCGCGCTGCTTTTCGGAGTTGGATTTCACCGGATCGGATTTACAAATTACACCGGCCACGGCGGATTTCTTCCGCACGGTTGGCTCGGCGTCGGGTTGGGAATCGCGATGGCGATTTTCAGTTATCTCGGCACGGAAATCGTAGCGGTAACCGCGGGCGAAGCCGGCGATCCGGATCGCGCCGTGCCGCGTGCGCTGCGTCAAACACTTGCTCGCCTGGCGTTATTTTATATCGGCGGAATCGCGGTGCTCGTCGGAGTTCTTCCGTGGGATCAAGCGGGCTTGGTGGAATCGCCATTCGTGCGCGTGTTTCAAGCGGCGCATATTCCCGCGGCGGCCGGACTGATGAATTTCGTCGTGCTGACCGCTGCGCTTTCCAGCATGAATTGCAATTTGTATCTCACTTCGCGAATGATATTTTCTCTTTCGCGCGGCGGATACGCTCCGCGCACATTCGGAAAACTAAGCCGGCAGGGCGTGCCACTCGCCGCGTTGCTGATTTCAAGCGTCGGAATGCTCGTGGCTCTGCTGATGGATAAGTGGTCTCACGAAAAGGCGTACGTATACATGTTAGGCTCGGCATTTTTCGGCGGACTATTTGTTTGGATGATGATTTTCATCACACATTTAATTTTCCGCCGGCGCGCGCCAGTCGGCGCGTTGCGATTCGCGCCGCCGGGGCCGTGGAGTTCGCTGATTGGACTCGCCGCGCTAACGGCCGTATTAATTTCAACGTGGTGGGTGCCCGGATTGCGAATCACTTTGCAGGCCGGGATTCCCTGGCTAGCTTTCATAACGTTGTGCTACTTTGCGTGGGCGCGCCATCGCGTGTCTGGCGCGGAAAATTCAAATGATTCGGAGCAATCTTAAATGGATGAATTGCTGAAGTGGCGGGAAGAATTTCCAATTCTAAGCACGTCCACATATTTAATTAGCAATTCGCTGGGCGCCATGCCGCGCGCCGTCTACAAGCAGATGCACGACTACGCGGAAATTTGGGCCACGCAGGGCGTCAAGGCATGGAGCGATCCGTGGTGGGACATGCCGGTGAAAGTGGGCGACGGAATTGCCAGTTTGATCGGCGCAAAGCCCGGCGAAGTTTCAACACATCAGAATGTGACCATTGCGAACGCGATTATTGCTTCATGTTTTGACTTCACCAAACCGCGCAACAAAATTGTGATGGTCGATCTGGATTTTCCGTCGATTATTTATTTTTATCTGGAGCAACGCCGCTACGGCGCGAAGGTGGAAATTGTGCCGTCGAAGGATGGTCTTCACGTTCCCACCGAGGAATTTCTGCGCGCGATTGATCGCAAAACTTTGCTGGTTCCAATTTCACAGGTGCTTTTCCGCAGTGCAACAATTGTGGACGCGCGTGCCATTATTCAGCGCGCGCACAAAATGGGCGCGCATGTAGTGCTCGATTGTTTCCAGGCGACGGGAACAATTCCGGTGGACGTCGGCGCGCTGGAAGTTGATTTTGCGACGGGCGGAGTTTTGAAATGGCTCTGCGGCGGTCCCGGCGTCGGATATTTGTATGTGCGGCCGGACCTGCGCAAAAAATTGAAGCCCGCCGTCACCGGATGGATGGCGCATCAGCGCCCATTTGGATTTGAAGTTGGGCCCGTGGACCGGCGCGAGGATTCGTATCGTTTTCTGAACGGCACGCCACACATTCCCGCGCTCTATGCTTGTCAGCCGGGATTGGAAATATTAAATAAGGTCGGTATCGAAGCGATTCGCGCGAAATCCATGCGGCAAACTGCGCGCCTTGTCGAAGGTGTGCTCGCACACGGATGGGCGTTGAACACGCCAACCGATGCCGCCGAGCGCGCAGGAACGGTTTCTGTCGGGTGCCCGCACGCGCAGGAAGTTGCAGGCGAATTGATCGCGCGAAATGTGATGGTGGACTATCGCCCGAAGGCGGGCGTGCGGCTTTCTCCGCACTTCTACAATAAGGATGAAGAAATCGATTTTGCGCTGGAGCAAATCGCGGAAATTTTGGAGACCAAGCCGTGGGAGCGCAGCAAGAAAGCTTCCGCGAAGCGCGGCGCCGGTAAAAAGCGTACATAGTATTTGTCGGCGCTAACGAAATTTAGATTCAGTGTAAGAAGAACTGTTTGCGGAGGAACTGTGCACATTTCAAGCTTGAATTATAACAATCGAAAACTGCGATTCGCGATCCCGATCATGGTGATTGGTGTCGCCCTCTCGGCCGCCGCCGTATTTCACGCGTCTCCGCGGCAATCAGAATCGGCAAAGCCCGCCGCCATCGCGCCGATGTACGATCCCGGCGTTTCTCCTGATGGCTCCGAAATTGCCTTTGTCTCCGGCGGAGATATTTGGACCGTGCCTGCCGCGGGCGGCGCTGCGCATATTTTAATTTCAAATCCTGCCACCGAATCGCGCCCCGTATATTCGCCGGACGGAAAGAATCTCGCGTTTGTTTCCACACGCACTGGCGGTGGCGACATTTATCTTTTCACTTTTGCGAATGGCGAAGTTCGCAGAATTACATTTGATGACGCGCCGGAAGTTTTGAACGGATGGTCCCGCGATGGCCGCTGGCTTTATTTTTCAACGTCCAGTCATGACATCGCCGGCCAAAATGACATTTATCGCATCAGCGTGGATGGCGGAACGCCGATGCCCGTCTGCGCGGATCGTTACGCAAATGAATTTTTCGCCGCGCCATCGCCGGATGGACAGACCATCGCCATCAGCGCCCGCGGAAATGCCGCGGCCCAGTGGTGGCGCAAGGGTCACAGTCATCTTGATGAATCCGAAATCGTTTTGTGTCACCCGGGCGCGCCGCCAACCTACACCAGCGTTACCGATGGCCAAGCCAAAGAAATTTGGCCGATGTGGAATCCCGACGGAAAAACTCTGTACTACATGTCCGATCGCAGCGGCACCGAAAATATTTGGACGAAGCCGCTTGGCGGCACTGCGCATGAAG
>DATBYL010000379.1:0-6737 GCA_036513735.1 Candidatus Acidiferrales bacterium | reverse complement strand
CGTCGAACGAATCCTCGCGTCGCCGCTATTCGGCTCGGCTGGCGCTTCAGGCGCAGTTGATGCTTCCGGCACGCTGCGCAATTCTTCAGATTTCGCCGGAGCCGTTCGCCCTCAGAATAAGTAGAGCGCGCTTGGGGGCTTTCCGCGCTTCGACGTTGGCTGAGGTGAATTTATGAATCCGCATGTGAATCAAAATTTCCGCAAGAAAATAATTTTGGGAGTGGCGTCGTGCGTGGCGATCTGCGTGATGGCCTCCGTGTGCTTTACCGCGCGCGCGCAAAAGCGTGAAGCGTCAGCGATGAGCGATGACAAAGGAAAATTTGTGATTAGCGTGAATGGCGTGCCTGTTGGCACGGAAGATTTTTCAATTGGGCGCGCAGGCAGCGATTGGATCGCGCGCGGCACCACCGAACTTCACTCCGGCGAAGAAACCAGCAAGATCACCGGCGAGTTGCGATTGAATAGTTCTGTGCAGCCGCTGCAATATATGTGCTCCACGGGCAGCGGAAAGAAAGTAACGTCCAACACAACATTTGCCGGCACAAACGCGCACATCATTCTGGATTTGGGCGAAGGCAAAGAACCCATCCGGCAGGATTTCACTTTCACGTCGCCGGTCGTCGTGCTCGATGACAATTTGTATTATCAATATGAAATTCTGGCGCGCGCATACAACTGGAAAACCGGTGGCCCGCAAACTTTCGCAGTATTTATTCCGCAGGAGCAAGCGCCGGGCACAATTACCGCCGAAGCAGGCGCGCCTGTAGCCGTCGACGGCGCGAAATACGAAACGCTCACCATGCGCACACCGGATTTGGAAGTCACACTTTATCTGGATGCCGCGCACCGATTGATGCGCTTGCTGGTGCCTGCATCGAAAGCGGAAATTCGCAGGCAGTAATTTTCGCGCGTGGATTGCGCGACGGATCGATCGTTAGCGAAGATCCTTCAACGTTCCGTATTGCGTCAGATCAATTTTCTTCCACTCATCATTAATAATTTCTTTGCGAATCTGCGCGGGCGTTTGTCCCTTCCGCGTTTGTTCGTAGGCGAAAATTCCTTCACTGCGGCAAATATTGCAGCTCGCGGCGTGGTCGGTCACGAAACAATCGAGCAGGCTGTGATGTCCGTCATTGGCATCGCAGTAGCAAAAGCACGGCTGCTGGTAGAGCACAGTTTTAATTTTCGCGGCCATGGCGTAAGCGTTTTGCGTGGCGACATCGTTGAATTGTTTTGGATCCAGCGTGGCCGCAAGAGGCGTGGTGGCCGGCTTGGAATGAAAAGCCGGAATTATTCTCGCGGGTTGCGTCACATTTCCGGCGGTTCCCTGCTGTGATGCAGGCAACGCGACGGCCAGCGCCGTTGCCGCAAAAATAAAAATTACAATTGCACCGAGCACATTTGATTTACGCGCCATGTGACCGCCTCCGGAATTCCGCAACACACTCAAGCGTACCGTTAAACGCGCCTTTCGTAAACCATCGCGGGAAATTTTCGCGAGGGAAAAATAAAATGCCCGGCGCCATTTTTTTGATTCCGCCGGTGGCGCCGGGCATTCAACTAACTACGCACAAATTATTTACGCGACGCCGTGAGCGCGCGCCGGAGCAATCGTCCTTGGCTTGTTCGGCTCCACGGTAATATTTGTTTCCGATCCGCGCCGCACAACCGTAATCTGCACGGTTTTTTCTTCGCGCTTCTCGCGCAGCTTGGATTGCAATTCGCCGAGCGTCTTCACTCTGTCGCCTGCAACTTTCGTAATCACGTCGCCGGCTTTCAGTCCTGCTTTTTCCGCGGGCGATCCGGACTGCACATCGCGCACCAGCACGCCTTCACCATCAGGCGCGCCGAAATATGTGCCGAGCTGACCGTTTAAATTTTCGCCGCTGATGCCGATACTCGGCATCGTTCCCATTATTAATCGAGAACCAACACCGTTGCCGGAACCAACGCCATCGCCGTATCCGAAAGCGTACCCACCGTCTGGCATCGTGAACGCATATGCTCCCGGAGGCGCCGTCGGCATTGCAGGCATCGCCGCTCGCGGCGGCATCGGCGCAATCTGCGGAATCGCCGGGCCTTCCCAGTTCTGCATGGGAGGCACATTGATCGTGAAATCGTGCAGACGGTTGTTGAGATCCCGAAATTGATTCTGGAATTGGTTCGTCACCGTGGAAAGCGTCGCGTTCAGTGTTTGCGATTTTCCGTCGCGCGATACCACGATCGCCACGCTGTGGCCCGGAGGAGTTTCGCGCACCAGCCTCCGGAATTGCGTCACACCTTCCACGTGCGCTCCATTGAATTCCAAAATCACATCGCCGGATTTCAGTCCTGCTTTTTCCGCGGGACTTTCTTTTTCAACCTCGCCCACATAAACGCCGCGCGCCGCTGAAAGTTTTAATTCCTTCGCGCGATCCGCCGAAATATCTTCAGGCGTCACGCCGAGCCAGCCAGTTTCGTCGGCCGCCGAAAAATCTTCGCCATTCAAAAAAACGCGAGCTTGTGGCGTCGCTGCCTGTTGCGCTTCTTCGATTCTTTCCTGCGCCGCAGCCAGCTTCGCTAAAATTCTCGAATCAACTTTCTGCGCGATCACTCTCGCCTGCACTGACGCAATCTGCGCCGCCGCGTTTGCAACTTCCTGCTGCACTTGGGCAAGCACCGCATCGGTCACGGTTGTTCCGATCGAATTCGCCCATTGCGAATCCTGTTTCTGTTGTTGTGCCGACGCAATTTTTCCCGTCGCGCCAATTCCTATCGCCAGTGCCGCTACCGCCGCGACGGCCAATATTTTTTTCGCGTTCATGATCTCGCCTCCTTCTAATTTCGACGGCTGCCGCCGCGCGAAGTGAGCAGCGCCGGAAAATTTCGCGTCGAAAATTAAACGCTAGGTTTCCAAACTGCCAGTTGTATCGCGCCGTTAACAGTCCGAATTTTCAGCGGAGCGCCGCCCGCGCCCAATTTTCCGCGAAAACTTCCGTGGCTGAACGCGCCATTCATCGTGATGGGCTTTTCCGTGCGGAAATCTCCGTTCAAACTTTGCGCGTCAAGTTCTGCGCCCGCATTCGCGGGCAATGCCACCAGAATCGATCCATTCATGGATTCCAGTTCGACCGTCGCCTTTGCAGTCAGCGCGCGCAATTCTTCGTGAATGTCGCCATTCGTCGTGTGCGCGCTGAATCCGCCCGCGCAATCGAACACATCCACATCGCCATTCACTGTGTGCAATTTCCCGCCGCCATCCACATCGGTCACGTGAATAGTTCCATTCACGGTGGAGATATCTTCCAGCAACACGCGGCGCGGCACGCGAATGCGGTAGTCCACGCTCACGTCCACGCCCTGATCCTGCGGATAGCGCGTGACGATATTTACGCGGCCCAGCGTGGCGTCTACATCGATACTTACGAGTGCCAAATCCTCATCGCTTCGCGATGCGCGTTTCACCGCGTAAATCTGCACTTCCGGGCGATCCCACGCGCGCACATCCACCGAGCCATTTACATTTTCCAAATGCAGCGCGCCGCCCGCCGAAAGTGGAACTGTTTTTTCGTAGGCCTGCTCGTACGCGTGCGCCGGAGCGCCACAAATTGCCGCCGCTGCAAAAACAATTAGTCCCGCGAGCCACTTCCGCATCCCACACCCCCGAAGGAAGAAGATAGTTGCGCCCTGCGTTCTCACTTGAAACGAAAAGCTACTCGGCCCGTTTGAAAATTTCACGCCTCACTGAATTTGAAATTTCAAATTTACGATCGTTACCACCGGCGTCGCATTTCCATCCAGCAAGAACGGCCGGTAGCGCCACTGACGAACCGCGGTAATCGCCGATTGCTGAAGCGCTTGCTCGCCGGAAAGCACTTCCACTTTTTCCACCGCGCCATCTTTGTTAATCACCACACGCATGGAAACAATTCCTTCAATGCCTGCCTGGCGCGCGATGTCCGGATACACCGGCTTCACTTCTTTCACGCGCCGCGTTTCTTGTTCCGCGGGATCCACGCGCACTCCGCCCCACCAATATTCTCCGAGTCTGATCCACAACCCGTCAGGTTGCGCGGACGGCGGTTGCGGTGGAGCAGGAATGTTCGGCGCCGCAGCGGGGATCGGCATCGCGCCAAGCATCGGCGGCGCGGTCGGCGCAATCGCAGGCTGCGCCGGAGTCACAACAATTGTTCGGCCCGACGCATCTTGCGTCCAGTTCAGTTGAAGCTTCTGCATATCCTGCATATTCTGTTGCATGAAAATTTGGAAATTCTTCTGCGCGTTCTCAAATTCCTGACGAACCTGCTGCTCGACCAATTCCTGCGTGTGCTGAAATACCGCGTCATCCAAATATCGCAACTGAATATTGCCTTCCATCGCACGAAGCTTCAGCACTTCTCCGCCGCCATTGATGTCGCAAACTCCGTGCACCTGTTTACCGGAATCTCCGGTGTGATAGGTGGTCTTCATCGCGAGCGAAGGATCGGCTGCGATGTGATGTCCTGCAGCAGTATCAATCGTCGCTTCAATGGTCATCTGCAAATCGCGCGGAACGTAAACAACAATGTCACCGTGTCCGGATTCCAGTTGTGACGAGCCGGCAATTTTCACCGTCGGCGAAAGCCACGCGGTAATCGATCCCGTTCCCGTGGACGCATGTACCGCGTTTTCTACGCGCGTCAAAAAAATACTTCCGCCGTTGCTATCAAGCTGCATCGGTCCGGACACGCGCAGCACACGGACGCCGCCGCCCGCGGCGCGCGCCTGAATTGCTCCCGCCGCTTCTCCAAAACTGATTTGTCCGCCGCCTGAGGAAGCTGTCACTCGCGAACCGGCGCGCTCCACGGAAATATTTCCGCCGCCGGTATCCAGCTGCGCCACGCCGCGAATATTTCCCGCGGTAATGTGCCCGCCACCGGTAGAAAGATTCGCGTCGCCCGAAATATTCCCTGCCGTAATGTGTCCGCCCGCGGTATTCGCTTTCAAATCGCCGGTAACATCGCGCACGCTAAGGTGTCCGCCACTGATGCTTTCCAGCCGCGCCGCCGGAACTCCCGGCTGCCGAACTCCGCCGCCCGTCACTCGGCCCGCTGCAATATTTCCGCCGTCGGTAATTAAGTTCACGCGTCCGTCAACGTCATCTACCTGAATATTTCCCGCGTGCGTGGTCACATCCACGTTGTATTTTCGCGGCACATGTAATTCGTATGTGACCCACACGCGTTCACGTTGTTCGCGTCCCTGAAGATGTCCCGAAATTGTTACTCCGGCCGGCACGCTGGATGTGTACAAATCAAATTGATGAATTAATTTTTGCGCGTCGGGGCCGGACGCATCCGTTTCAATTCGCACCACATACCGAACTTCATTTGTAGCGTCCGTGAAGACGCGAACATTTCCCGTTTCTGTATCCAGCCGCAGACGCAATCCTTCGCGCGTCGTTAGCGTTCCAGATTTATTCTCAATTGCCGTCGTGTTTCTTCGCGGAGACGCAACCGCAAACGCATGACCCGCCACCGGCGTCGCCCACAAAATAACGGGCGGAGTTGCCGGAGACGTAGTGGATTCAGGAAATGGACTTTGCCGCGGCGCTTGCGCGGCTGGCGCACTTCCGTGAGCGGGAATTCCCGGAACCGCCATCGGGTGCGCATGCGGCGCTGTCGCGAGCACCGGCGGTGGGCCCGGAGCGGCCGGCTGAGCCGGCGGTGTTTGCGATGATTGAGGCGGTTGCGAAGATTGTGGCGGCTGCGAAGATTGTGGCGGCTGCGCAGGTGGCGCGGTCTGCGTTTGCGCAAATAATCGCGCGGGCGCGCATGAAAGTGCAGCGCCGAAAATCGCGCCCAGCACAACCGTCCGCAATTGATTTCCCGTGTTCAAGCCCAGCCTTCCCCTATGAAAATTTATTTCTATCGTCGTGCGATTTTCTATGGTCGTTCGATTTTATCGCCCGCTATTGCTGCGGCCCCAAATTCCGAACGGCCGCCGCCGCTTGCAGGCGAATGTAGTTGTTTGAATCGTGCTCACTTAGATCGCGCAGGACTTGCGCGATGCGGGGATCAGCCGTGGCCTTCCCGGATTCCACTGTTGCGCGCAATTCATTTACCGCCTCGATGCGCACGCCGGGATTCGAGTCATGCAGCAGCGCGTCCAGCAAAGTGTCGCGCACCGTATCGTCCTGCTCAAAACCATGCAACGCTTCCAGCGCGCGCAAACGTACGCCGGCATTCGCATCGTGCAGCGATGTTGCGCACAACACGCGCCGCACATCGGCGTCGCCAGTGCTGCTGCGCAAAACATCCACGGAATCCATGCGCACGTCAGAGTCATATCGCTGGCTGTTGGTCATTACGAAACTCAACAGGCGCTTCACATCCTCATCGTCCGGGCCGCCAGTCACTACAATCGGCTGCATCGTGCGCAAATGAAGTTCCACGCTCTGCCCGCCCGCTGCGCCGTCCGGCACCAGATAAATTCCAGACACATTCATGTTCTGCAATTCCTGCTCGGAAATTCGCGGCGAAGCATAAACGGTTGACGTCGGAACCAGTCCCGCTTGCTGCATGCCATTCGACCCGGCGGGCATCACTCGTCCCACCATCAATCCCATCAGAACGAAAAATGCCGCGCCCATCGCCGGATGCATGGCCATTTCCATGCGGCACCATGCAAAACATCGCGCAAGAATTCCTTGGGGCTGCAAACCAAGCGCCGCGTGATCCCTCGAATCGTCCAGCGCTTCCGCTAATTCGCTGCGGCAT
>DATBYL010000378.1:0-3131 GCA_036513735.1 Candidatus Acidiferrales bacterium | reverse complement strand
TTTTTGATGTGCAGGACGCGGGCGTGCGGTTTTACACGTACATCACAACGATGGGCTACGCGATGGAGGCGGCCGCGCGACACCACATCGCGTTTTATATTTTGGATCGGCCGGATCCGATAGGCGGCGAATTAATTGAAGGGCCGATTCTCGACGCCGACAAATTAAGTTTCGTCGGATATTTTCCGATGCCGGTGCGAATGGGAATGACGCTTGGCGAGATGGCGCAAATGTTTAACGCGGAAAATCATATTGGATGCGACCTGCATGTGATTCCGATGAAGGATTGGAATCGACGCCAATGGTTTGAGGAGACGGGTCTGCCGTGGACGCCGCCATCGCCAAATTTGCGCGAGCTGACTTCTACAGTTTTATATCCCGGACTGGAAATATTGCAGAACGCGGGAATTTCCGTTGGGCGTGGAACGGATACTCCATTTGAATTATTTGGAGCGCCATACATTCACGGCGTGGAGTTGGCGGCGGCGCTGAATCGACGCTACATTCCCGGCGTGCGATTTGTGGCCACGAAATTTACTCCCCGCAGCGGACCGCACAAAGATGAACTGTGCGAGGGCGCGGAGATTGTGATTACAGATCGCGCGTCCGTACATTCGATGCTGATGGGATTTGAAATTGCCGCAGCTCTGGCGAAGCTTTATCCCGAATTGTTCCACGTGGAACAATTGGCACTTCTTGTCGGCAACTCCTCGTACATCAACCGTTTACAGAGTGGAGATTCCCCAACTCGCATTTTTTCCGATGAAGATCCCGCGCTTGAAGCGTTTCGAACCATGCGTTCGAAATATCTTATTTACCGCTAGCCCGTTTGCAATTGGCCCCGGCGAACCTTTTCCTCAATCCGCACGTCTCAGCTGCAGTGACCGCCACGTTTTGAAGAGGAGCGTCGTTATATCAATGAAGGTGGATATGAACGCGGGCGAGGACATCAAGTTGGAGCTTCCGCGAGTGGGAATCGGCTGGCGAACTGAGGCGGATGCGGTGCTCGATAGCGTTTTTCGCGCGCAATATCCGCGGCTGATTTCTGTGCTGGTTCGCGTGACGAGCGATCGCGCGCAGGCGGAGGAGTTGGCGTCGGAAGTATTTTGCAAGCTAGCGAAGCGGCCCGCGTTATTCCGCACGGGAAATAATTTGGAAGGATGGTTGTATCGCGTCGCGATGAATCTTGCGCTGGACAATTTGAAAGCCGGCGCGCGGCGGAGACGTCACGAAGAAGCGGCTGCGCTGGAAAATGTTCGAGAGTCTTCAAGGGCGAGCGGCAGCCCGTTGGATGATGTTTTGCGCGCGGAGCAGAAGCGGAATGTGCGCGCAGTGCTCGCGGAATTGAAGCCGACATGCGCGCGGCTGTTGCTTTTGAGAAACGCTGGTTTTTCTTATCGAGAATTAGCGCAAGTGTTGGAAATGAATCCAGTGTCGATTGGAAAACTGTTGCTGCGTTCGATGGCGGAATTCGAGCAGAAATACAGAGAGATGTACGAGGTTAAATCGTGAGCGAGTGTTTGAAGAAAGAAATATTAATTGCGTTTGTAGATGGCGAATTGCCGCCGGGCGAAATGGAATCGGCGGAGCGGCACATTTCGGCCTGCGTGGCGTGCAAACAGGAACTGGGAAGCGTTCGCGTCACGAATATGAAGGTGAATTCGCTGCTTGCTTCGCTCGCGCCGGACGAAGAGCTGAATTCGGCGCCGATTGCGTTAGTCAGAATTCCTTACAGCGGCGCGAATTCGCGAATGCGCTGGACTGCCGTGGCGTCTGTTGGCGTACTCGTGGCTGCATTGGTTTTGTTTGTGATGATTCGCCGGCAACATTCGGCGCCCGAGACGAACATTGCTAAGGCTGTCACGCCCGCGCCGACGGCCTCTGTCGAGAAGAAAGAAGTTCTCGTTGCGGCGGTTGCGAAGCCAGCTCATGTTGAAACTCCGAAAAGGCCGCTGAAAATCCGGCAATTCCAGGCGTTGGACGACGGCGAACCGATCGAGACGGGCATGATTTATCGAGTGAACTTACCCGCGTCCCCTTCACCAAATTTCGGGGGACCGCAATCGGCAAAGCGAATTCCGGCGGAAGTGATTGTGGATGAGTTCGGCAAGGTTCGAGCAATTCGCTTTTTGCAATAACGTTAGGGCTAAATTTTGTAAGCGGAGGAAAGAATATTTATGAAACGTATCGTGATCGTTTTCGGTGTCGCATCTCTCGCATGTGGATTTGCAAACGCGCAAGACCAACAGACGGCTGCGCGGGAAAAAATGCAGGCGGAGCAGGCTCAACTTTCGCTTCGGCGCACAGGTGTGGAGATGCAGGATGCCGGTGTGATGTTCGGAGAAATTGTCAAAGGCGCTCCATTCACGGCGCAGCGGACGGAGGAATCGACGCAAACGCTGGGTGATGGAACGCACATCAACAACAAATCTTCGATAAGTTACGCGCGCGATAGCGCGGGCCGAGTGCGACGTGAGGATGACGAGTGGATCACGATTTACGATCCAGTCGCGAACGTGAGCTACCGCCTGAATAAGAAAAATCACACCGGATTCAAAGTTGAGTTGCTGCACGGGCAGGACGTCAAGATGAAGCTGGATGAGATCGATCGAAAGAGAGCGGCGGAACTGAAGCAGCAGGCCGAAGCTGAGATGACGCGGAACAATGGACAACGGGGAAACGCGATCACAATTTCGTCTGAGGGATCAGACGGGCGTGCCATCGCGTTTACAAAGGCCGGCGCTGAAGAATCGCTCGGTTCGCAAGTGATGAATGGAGTGATGGCGGACGGTACCCGCGTGACGTCAACGATTCCAGCCGGAGACTTCGGAAATGATCGGCCGATCACGACGGTCACAGAGAGCTGGTATTCGCCGGACCTCCATTTGACGGTGATGTACAAGCGCAGCGATCCACGCGAAGGCGATGTAACAACGCAATACACGGGAATCAAACGCGGCGAACCTGACCCTTCGCTGTTTCAGATGCCAGCGGGTTACACGGTGAATCAAAACCAGGAAAAGCGAAGGCAGGAAGAAATTCAGTAGAGAAGCGTTCGTACAGAAATTTGGCGCGGCGGTTCGGCGAATTGCACAACGCAGCGCCGAAATTGTTTATGACTTTCAAGATTT
>DATBYL010000377.1:0-4043 GCA_036513735.1 Candidatus Acidiferrales bacterium | reverse complement strand
CCAACTATCCTCATACGCCTTCAATTCCAAACGCCTCTGTGCCTGCCAATCCGTGATCCGAAATGCTCCAGTGCCGAACGCGCTCGTCTCTCCAGCATGAAAAATAAAACTCCTTCCCGTAGCGAGCTCGACAAGCAGATTCGGACGCGGCTCTTTAAACGCGAACACAACCGCCCTTCCGGAAGCAGATGCCTGCCATCGCTCCGAATCCTGCTGTTCCAACGACGAGACCACAGCGTCCGCCGTCATCGGAGTGTTGTCATGAAATTTCACACTCGCGCGAAGCTGCATTTGCCAATGAGTGAAATTCGCATCATGTTGCCACGAAATTGCGAGCGCAGGCTGTGGTTGGCCCGCGTCATTCAGCTGCACCAATCTGTCGAATACCAAACTCATCAGCCGTTCTGTCGCTTCGCCATCGGCGGATTCCCGATTCCATCCAATCGGATGCATTGAGTTAACTCGCTCGCGCATCTCCACCCGCAAAGTGCCGCCGTAGCGCGCCCGCTCCGAAGCGCGCGCCGGCAAAAATATCGTCGCCAACAACAAGCACGCAGCAGTGGCGCTACTGAGAACACCCAACCTTAAGAAGATACGCTTCATAATTTCCTGTTTTCAGATTCCGAACCACTGCCCGAGTTCGCCCGCCGTCTTGTCCAGACCACATCGCAATAACCGGCCCGTCCATCTCCAACGGATCACTAAGAGCGCGAAATTCGTGGCCGCTCCATTCGTAAACGGTAATCGAATCGGTTTCGGTATGATCACGCGCGCTTGTGACAAGTATTTGCCATCCCGTTCCGCAATCTGTTTTCACACTGGCAAGTTCTGATCCCCACCCCGTTGATGTTCCAAGTATCTGTCCGCTCTTTTCGGTGAAGAGACGTGCCGAACCGTCAACGCCGATAGAAATCCATCCAGGCTCGCCGTTGATTTCCATTCCATTGAGCGAGTAAAACGGATCAGTTTTTACCTTCGCCCCGTTCGTTGGCGCGATGCCTGCTCGCACAAAAAAATTCCCGAAGGAAACAACCTCACCGAGCGCGGCCTCGCTCTGAGGCCCGGCAAAATCCCACGCTCCCGTCTGCGCGCCGCACTTAGCACTCTGTACATGACCAGCGTTTCCCAGACACTCAACGTTTTCGACGCGCGCTTCAAAATCAGAGCCCGATATTTTTATCCGGCCTCGCAGATCGCGCGGCCACCCATTCTCTTGTGAAATTGCTGCTCGTGGAAAATTCTGAGCAGAGTCCATCAACACTACAGCGTTAGGGTACAGGACCAGCACGTTGCCGCAGTCCTTGGCCGTCGGCAAATTCGTGCACGCAAAATCAAGAAATGACGCATTTCCAGAAAATACCAGTTCCCGATCAACGTGCGTTCTGGATGCCCACGGCTTCGCGTCAAAACTCGATCGCTCAAACGGTTCGATCAACGTGGCACGCGCGCCATCGTTATCGAAGTCGGCGATCCACAATCGTTCAATATTATCGGCTGATAAGGTAATCCGCACTTTCAGATCGAACGAAGTATCCGCGACGAGACGCAATCCGCCCGCCCGCAATTCGTTCTCAATTGCTTTCTTCGCATCATCCAATTCCGCAGCCCGCATCTCTCCCGTCAAATCCACCAATTCCACAATCACTTTTTTCTTGTGATCAATCTGCGCAGCAATCTTCTGCGCCAACTCCCGCGCAGCCTTCGCAGACGCGTCATCCGCCCAACAGGGCCCTGCAATTAAAATGTATAGAAAGCAAAACAGGAAGCTCGCAAGCGCGATGCGCGGCGTTCGGGCCCGAATCTCAAGCAAAGTCCAGCGTTTCACGGTGAGTAAATCTCATACTAGCATACGCTCCCGCCGGTAAATTTACCGTCCGAAGCGCGTTTCCATCCAACAAACTCCCGCTTCACACGAAACTTCCTGCTAACGAATTGCGTATATCAAATGACGCGCCGCGAATGTTGCCGGCGAACAATGGTAGAATTTCGCCATTCTCAGCACGCAAACAGGCCTTTACGACGCAGGCCAGCCACGAGGTGCTACATGAATCTCGCATTCACTTTCATTTTGTCCAGGCGCGCGCAACTTCGCGCTATGAAATTGGTGTTGTTCTCCAAATTAATGTTGTTTTGCGCGCTCGCGCTCATCGCCAGCGCCGCAACATTCGCGCAAATGCAGGAAACGCGCCTCATGCGTTATCCGGACGTTTCCAAAGATCAAATTGTTTTCAGTTATGCCGGTGATTTGTGGACGGTTCCTCGCGCCGGTGGCCACGCGCATCGCTTGACCGCCCATCCCGGCGAAGAAATTTTTCCAAAATTTTCCCCCGATGGAAAAACCATCGCCTTCACCGGCGATTATGACGGCAACACCGACGTCTTCGTCATGCCCGCGGCTGGCGGCGAACCGCGCCGTCTCACGTATCATCCCGCGGCCGATCTGGTTACCGGCTGGACGCCCGACGGTAAGAAAGTTTTATTTCGCTCCAATCGTTACAGTGAACCTCCAGAATTCACGCGTCTTTTCACCGTATCGCCCGAAGGCGGCACGCCGGATATGCTTCCCATTCCGCGCGCCAGCCTCACCAGTTATTCGCCGGACGGAAATCGCATCGCATTTCTCTCCACCTCCCAGGAATTCCGCACGTGGAAGCGCTATCGCGGCGGATGGAAGCCCCCCATCGGAATTTATGATTTGAAGAAAAATACTTACGAAGAACTTCCGAAAACAACTGGCATGGATCTTTTTCCCATGTGGCACGGCGACACCATCTACTACATTAATGATGGCGATGGCGTGATGAATCTCTATCGCTACGATCTCGCGTCAAAGAAATCCCGCAAGCTCACCAACTTCACCGAATACGACATCAAATGGCCCAGCCTCGGTCCGGACGCCATCGTGTTTGAAAATGGCGGAATGATTTACACATTCGATCTCGCTTCCGAAAAGCAAACGCAAATCCACATCACCGTGGCCGGCGACGACGTCGAATCGCGCGCCGAAGTGCGAAACGTTGCGGATCAAATCCGCGGCGCGGCAATCTCACCCAGCGGCGCTCGCGCCGTTTTTGAAGCGCGCGGAGATATTTTCACTCTGCCCGCCGAGCACGGCAGCCCACGCAACATCACCGTAACTCCCGGCGTCCACGAACAAAATCCAGTTTGGTCGCCCGACGGAAAATGGATCGCCTATCTTTCCGATAAGTCCGGCGAATTTGAAATTTATATTCGCCCGCAAATGGGCGGCGACGAAGTTCGCGTCACCACCGATGGCAAGGTTTATCGTTACGGCCCGAAATGGTCGCCTGACAGCAAGAAACTTTTGTTCTGGGATAAATCGCTGCGCCTCTTCTACGTGGACATCGATCAGAAAAAATCCGTCGAAGTCGATCACGACGACCGTCAACAAATTGGCGACGGCTCATGGTCACCGGATAGCCGTTGGATTACCTATTCCAAAACCGGATCCAACACGGCGAATTCGATCTATCTTTACTCCGTCGATCAATCGAAAGCCTTCCACGTCACCAACGGTTTTTACAATGACGTGAATCCGATTTTCGATCCCGAAGGAAAGTATCTCTATTTTATTTCCGCGCGTTTTTATTATCCAAGCTCCGGCGTTTTCGATCAGCGATTTAATTACTATGATTCCACGGGAATTTTCGCGCTTACTCTGAAAGCGGACGAACCTTCTCCCTTCCAGCCGCAAAGCGACGAAGAAAAGCCGGCCGACACCGCGAAGCCCGCCGACAAACCGGCTGACGACAAATCCGCCGCTGCTCCAGTCGCCGACAAATCAAAAGAAGCCAAACCCGACGACAAGACTCCCAAGCCGATTCAAATTGATCTGGATGGCCTGGGCAATCGCATCACTCAGGTTCCTATTCCCGCGGGCCTCTACAGCAACCTCGACGCTCGCAAAGGAAAAATCTTTTACATTTCCGTTCCGCAGGACACTCTTCAAGCCGGCGCTCCCGGCGCCGCGGGTCCGCGCGCTACTTTGCACGTTTATGATTTGAAAGCTCGCGAAGATAAAG
>DATBYL010000376.1:0-10203 GCA_036513735.1 Candidatus Acidiferrales bacterium | reverse complement strand
CGTTAGTGACGGCGTAAATCCGATGTACCACGCGTCAGTAAAATCATTTGTCGTGCCGGTTTTTCCGGCGCTGGGCCGGTTCAGCGTCCGCGCACGGACTCCCGTTCCGTGCTGCACAACGTCTTCGAGCATTGAAGTCATCGTCCGCGCAACTTCCGGTGAAACAACATCCTGCACATTCGGCCGCGCTTCTTCCAGCAATGCGCCGTCATAAGTCGTCACGCGGCGCACCAGATGCGGCTCGATGCGAATTCCATCATTCGGAAAAACTGTGAACGCAGAAGTGTGTTCGATCAGGCGCATGTCCGCGGCGCCCAACGCGAGTGGCAAATATGGCGGCAGCGAGGACGTAATTCCAAAACGCTTGGCCATATCCACAACTTTTTCGATGCCGATTTTTTCCGTAACTTTCACGGCGGGAACGTTGCGCGAACCGTCCATCGCCCGGCGCAGCGTAATCACGCCCTCGAAATGGCCATCATAATTCTGCGGCGAATAATCCTGGCCGCCGCTTACGACGGTGTAGGGCGCATCAAGAATTGTATCGAAGGGGCCAAAGCCCTGCTCCATGGCCGCCGAATAAACATAAATTTTAAACGAGCTGCCGACCTGCCGATAAGCCTGCGTGGCGCGATTGAATTTCGATTCGTCAAAACTGTAGCCGCCAATCATCGCCTTCACTTCGCCGGAAGCATTATCAATCGCCACCAGCGCGGCTTGCGCGGTTACGTGCTGCTCGACGTCCACTCTAAGAGTGCTGCCCGATATTTCTTTGATGCGGAATTCACCCACATCTCCGGGATGAAATAATTGGCCCGGCGATTTTCTTCCCGTCCACGCGAAATCCTGCGCGCCAACCACGGCACGATACTGTCCGATTTTCACTATCGCGGCGGTGGCATCTACCGCGGTCACAAGTCCCGCGACGTAATCGCCTTTCTCAATCGAGTGATGCCATTCGTCATCGTCGTAACTTGCCAGCGTGCCGAGGTGATCGGTGAAAACATTTTTCAAATGTCCGCGCCAGCCGTGGCGGCGATCGTAAACATGCAGTCCATCGCGCACCGCCTGATTCGCGGCGTGCTGCATCTTTATATTCAGAGTGGTGTATACGCGAAGACCGCGCTCGTGCACCGCTTCAGTGCCATAAGTGCTTTCCAGATATTTGCGAATTTCTTCAAAGAAATATGGCGCCAGATCGTTTCGCGGATATTGAAGATGCAAAGTCAGCGGAGTCTGCGTCGCTTGCCGCGCCTGATCTTCCGTGATTTTCCCTTCGTGCGCCATCAGCTCGATTACAATATTTCGCCGGGCCAGCGCCTTTTGCGCGTGCAGCACCGGCGAATAAATTGGCCCCGGAATAATTCCAGCAAGAGTGGCCGCTTCAGGAAGCGTCAATTGGCCGACGGGCTTGCCAAAATAAAATTCAGACGCTGCTTCCATTCCGTATTCGCCATGACCCAGATAAATTTGATTGCAGTACATCGCGAATATTTGTTGCTTGGTGTAGCGGCGCTCGATCTGAATCGCAAGCAGCGCTTCTTCCACTTTGCGGTGGAAACTTCGGTCGGAGCGGTCTAAAAAAAGGGTACCCGCCAACTGCTGTGTCAGCGTGCTCGCGCCTTCGGCAAGTTTCCGGCGAAGAATGTCCCGCCACGCGGCCTGCGCAACGCGCGGCAAATCCACTCCCCAGTGATCGAAAAAATGTTGATCTTCTGCGGAAATAATCGCGTCGCGCAAAACTTGGGGGATCTGGTTGTAGTTCAGAAGAATGCGGCGTTGCAGAGCAAAACTTCCCACCGGCGTGCCGTCATCGGCGTAAAGTTCGGTGACGACGTTCGGGTGATAATCTTCCAGCGCGCGGACCGCCGGCAAATCGCTGGAGTACACAAACAGAAGTCCCGCGGCGGCGCCCAGCACAATCGCGCAAAAAAGTAAAAGCGCAAACGCCAACCGCCCGATAATGGTGCGTCCACGAATCCGAAGTTTCGGTACAGGAAGTTTCATCAGTTCACAGAATTTCTAAAATTTCGATTTCCGCTAAATTGTAACGCAACCACGCTGCCTTCGCGCGCAGCGAGCGTACCAATCCACGCTGATTGTATTGCATGAAAACGGCCAAACTGTTTCCAGAATGCTCTCAGGGTATTTCCTGACGCTCGAAGTTGCCGAAATTGAAGGACTTAACATTCTTCGGTCAGGTTTAGGCGGTCATCTTCAGGCACCTAAAGTAAATCAATCCTCTGTGGGAATTCAGCAACACACTGTGGCGGCCTGCCCGCGAACTACTTCTTCGATTTGCCCGCGACCGGAGCCACGTCGAATGAATCCACAACCCACTTATTATCCTGCCGCGAAGCGTGGTAGACGCCCGAGGCCTCATCGCAAATATCTCCGCACTCGAAACTGCCGTCGATGTCCGCCTTCGTGTCCGAGATCCATTTAATTTGTCCCTGATTGAAAAGGACGCCTTGTTTGTAATCGTTGCGATTTTGAATCAGCTTCATGGGCTTCTTCAATTTTTCGCATTCGGAAACGGGAAGCACCGGAGGCTGCTCGCCATGGAACCTCTGTAGCATCGCGGCGGATGGATTTTTGCCGTTCACAGAAATGAAATGGTAGGCGACAAGCAGCTCGAAACTCTTGAATTGATAGTGGAACACCGCTTCGCGAAGATTGTCTTCCTGATCCGCACGCGATGGCTCGCCGCCCTTCTGCAACGCGGGTGCAGCCACGAATGCCGCCATCAAAACAGAAATTAAAATTGCTTTCATTATGAATGCCATCCTATTCCAAGTTGTCGCACTGCAGAACGAATAATTCCAAAATTTTATGTCCTGCGGCGATGCATTAAGAATGCGCCGATCGTTACGCCCAGCGCCAGCGCCAATAATGCCCCCTCAAATGTAAATCGCAGCGGCCCCAACTTTTCTCCATAGCCAAAGCAGCCGCAATCTATCGAAAGATTTTTCACGTAAGCGCGCAGCATCGCGGCTGAAAACAAAATAAAAAGCCCCGATGCGGCAGTGGCCGTCCAGCGCAGCGCTACGCCTGAAACCAGAACGATGCCAAGAAGCAATTCAAACCACGGCAAAGTCCGCGCCAGAATTGAAACGATTGCTTCCGGAAGTATTTGATAGGAATTAATCGAGAATGCGAACAGCATCCACGGTTCTCGCAGCTTGGCGTAACCCGCATAAATAAACACGCCGCCTAGAATCAGCCTTCCCGCAAGCAGCAACCATCGCGGCCAATTGGCTCGCGCAGCTGTCACGGGAATTGTGGAAGCAGTATCCATTTATTGCGTCAAGAGATAATCGATGTACTGCTTCACAAGAGCATATGTGGCGCCCTGAGCGGGAATCTGCACAGTTTGGCCCTTGTGAGTAATAAAAATCGAAGGCGTTCCCGAAAGACCTTTCGCCTTTGCGAGATCCTCATCGTGTTGAATTGAGGCGGTCACTTCCGGACTATCCAATAATCCTCGCACGCGCTTCATTTCCGCGGGCGTCAGCACGTTATCCAACGCGTCGTCAATTTTCCCCGTCGCTCCCCACGTATCCTGCTTGGTGTAAAGCGCGGTTTCCACTTCGCGGAATTTTCCAATCTCGGCGGCGGCGTTCGCCCACTTGGCTGCTTCCGCGGAATGTGCGTGCATCGGCAGCGGAAAATCATGGTGGACCAAATAAACTTTCCCACTCGCCACATAATCATTCATCAGCGGCGTCGTGGCCGTCATGAAAAACAGTCGGCACGAAGGACACTGGAAATCGCTATAGACGTCCAGCGTAACCGGCGCGCTCCTGGTGCCCAGCGATTTTTCCGCCGCCAAATCCACACGAGCCGGCTTCGCCTGCGCTGCATTTTTTGCAGCGGAAAGCGATCCAGCGAAAGCGATCAGCATCGCGGCACAGGCAACGGCAAGTCCGGCGATCCATCGCGATGATTTTCTGCGCATTCCTATTCCTCCGCGAGAGTTCAATTTTCCTGCGAGCGGGAACATTGTATCCGAATCTCGCGCGTTGCGGCACGCATCCCGTCAGTTCGTGTGCCTATCAGTTTCGATGCAGGATTGAAGCGTCGCGTTCGCCCGTTTCTGCATCGAATTGCCAGCGGCGAGGCAACCACCGGCTCGATCCATGCGACACCGACGAAAGCGACCCCCAGTGAAGCGAGGGAAATCTGACGGAAGAAGCTCCGGGCACCGGCCAACGCTTCGATTCGATGGTGAGTGGCTTTAAGTGATGTATGGCAGCCGCGAGTCGTTGGCTGTCTAGCCGTAAGCTTATGATAAGTAAGGTGTTATAGGAATTAAAATAATACTTGACAATCGCGCACTCAAGTCTTACAATGACGCTTGTCTTACTAGGCCCTGAACCTTTTCCGCTATCTTGCATCTGAATTCGCACTGGAGGAACAGCAACAATGAGTAAAATTATTGGAATTGACCTTGGTACCACAAATTCTGTCGTATCTGTAATGCAAGGCGGCGAGCCGGTCGTAATTCCCAATCAAGAAGGCGCGCGCACCACTCCGTCCGTCGTCGGCATCACGAAATCAGGCGAGCGCCTCGTCGGCCAGGTTGCAAAGCGCCAGGCCGTCACCAATCCTGAGAACACCGTTTACTCGATCAAGCGTTTCATGGGACGCCGCTATGACGAAGTGCGCGACGAAGCCAAGCGTGTTTCGTACAAAGTTGTGGCAGGCGATCATGACGACGCGCGCGTCGAAATTTTGGGCAAGAAATATAGTCCACCCGAAATTTCCGCGATGATTCTTCAGAAGCTGAAGACCGCCGCCGAAGATTTTCTCGGCGAAAAAGTTACGAAAGCCGTGATCACTGTGCCCGCGTATTTTAATGACGCGCAGCGCCAGGCCACCAAGCAGGCCGGAGAAATCGCCGGCATGGAAGTCGTCCGCATCATCAACGAGCCGACCGCTGCCGCGCTTGCGTACGGCCTCGACAAAAAGAAGGACGAAACAATTGCCGTGTATGACTTTGGCGGCGGCACATTCGATATTTCCATTCTCGAAGTTGGCGAAGGCGTCGTGGAAGTGAAGTCCACTGCCGGCGATACGCACCTGGGCGGCGACGACATCGACCAAAAAATCGTCGAATGGATTATCGCCGAATTCAAGAAGGACGAAGGCATCGACCTGGCGAACGATCGCATGGCCTTGCAGCGTCTCCGCGAAGCGGCCGAGAAAGCGAAGATCGAACTTTCTCAGTTGATGGAAACGGAAATCAATCTTCCGTTCTTGACGGCCAACGCTTCCGGCCCGAAGCATTTGACCAAGAAGCTCACGCGCACCACGCTCGATAAGTTGATGGAAGATATTCTGCAGCGCACGGTTGGTCCAACCAAGCAGGCGCTGAAAGATGCCGGCATCACAGCCGATAAGATTGACGAAGTCGTGCTGGTCGGCGGATCAACGCGAATTCCGCGCGTCGTGGATATCGTGAAAGAACTTTTCGGCGGCAAAGAACCGCACAAGGGCGTGAATCCTGACGAAGTTGTCGCCATCGGCGCCGCAATTCAAGGCGGAGTGCTGGGCGGCGAAGTGAAGGACATTTTGTTGCTGGACGTGACGCCGCTTTCGTTGGGCGTTGAAACCTACGGCGGCGTGATGACCACGCTGATCGCGCGCAACACCACAATTCCCACGCGCAAGTCGGAAACTTTTTCGACCGCGGCCGACAATCAAACATCCGTGGAAATTCACGTGATGCAGGGCGAACGTCCGCTGGCGCGCGATAACCGCACGCTCGGGAAATTCCATTTGATCGGAATTCCACCCGCTCCGCGCGGCGTGCCGCAAGTCGAAGTAACTTTCGATATCGACGCGAACGGAATTCTGAACGTTTCCGCGAAGGACATGGCCACCAAGAAGGAACAGAAAATCACGATCACTTCTTCCACTGGCCTCAGCAAGGAAGAAGCCGAGCGAATGCGCCATGACGCCGAATCGCACGCCGAAGAAGATAAGAAGCACCTGGCGGAAATCGAAGCGCGCAATCAATGCGACATGCGCGTCTACCAAGCGGAAAAATTGATCAAGGATAATCGCGATAAGCTCAGCGAGTCCGACATCAAAACCGCCGAAGAAGCGATTGAAGCCTGCCGCAAAGCGCTGGCGGGAACGGATGTTGACGCCATCACTGCTGCGAGCACGCAACTTGAAACCGCCACGCACACAATCGCCGAGGCGATGTACAAAGCAACCGCGGCGTCGGCGGGACAGGCGCAGGGCGGTCCGTCGAGTGACGGCGGTTCGCAATCGGGTTCCGATACGAACTCCGCGCCAAAGACTCCCGGACAAGGCGATGTAATTGACGCCGAGTTCGTGGACGTCGACAACTCGAAGAAACCTAACTAAGTGCTAGCGTCACGAAAAAGCGAGGAGCGCGTTGACCACATTTGAAGGCGTGCGGCGCATGGGGCCGCCATCAGCAGTACAAAAGTTGCGTGAGGATTTTTATCTGGTGCAGGTTCCGATCAGCGAAACACCCAGTGCGGATTGGAAGCGCCTTTTCTACGACACGCAGCAGGCCCCTTCGCCGGACTTTCTTCCGCGCGCGGTGGAAATGAGCGGCGCGCTCCTTAAATTTCGTTCCGATAGCGCAGGCGTTGAACCGCGAATTAAATGGATTGATAAGTGGATCGAACGCGCCAATCAAAAAGAATCCGGAATGGCCGGGCGGCTGGACGAAGACAGGCGCCGCCGCCGCGAAGAATTCGGGCGCGAGCAACAGGAATTAAACGAGTTGAACGCCCGCTGGGCGAATTTGTAAATCGCCGCGGCTTCGCGCTGGCCTTAATTTTTGGCCGATCGCGAAAGGGAAATCATGGCGACCGCTACCAAACAGGATTATTACGAGACGCTTGGCGTCTCCAAGAAAACGCCGCTTAAGGAAATTCGGCAGGCCTATCGTAAACTTGCGCGCAAATATCATCCCGATCTGAATCCCGGCGATAAATCTTCCGAAGAAAAATTTAAGCAAGTTCAGGAAGCGTACGACGTTCTTTCCGATACGAAAAAACGCCAGATGTACGACCAGTACGGATTTTATTCTGATCAGGGTCCCGGGCCGGCTGCGGGCGGACCGCAAGGTCAACCGCAGGGCGGCCAAGTTGATTTCAGCGGATTCGATTTTGGCGGCTCCGGCGGCACAAGTTTCCGCGATTTGTTCAGCCAGTTTTTTCGCGGAGGCGGCGCGGGCGGAGCAGCGGAATATTCCGGCCCCGATGAAGAACCCGGCACCGATCTCGAATACCGCATGGAAATTGGTTTTTGGGATGCCATTCGCGGGGCCGTAAAAAAGATCAGCGTCACGCGATTGGATACCTGTCCGACCTGCCATGGCACCGGCGCAATCGGCAATTCGCAAAAAGTTTGCGCAGATTGTGGCGGCACCGGACATCAAACGCGCGCCAGCGGCAACATGCGATTTGAAGTTGCCTGCGAGCGTTGCGGCGGCACCGGACGTCTTCGCACCGTATGTCCAACGTGCGGCGGCGAAGGCCGCGTGCGGCGCACCGAAACTTTGGATATTCGCATTCCCGCCGGAATGCAAACCGGTTCGCGTGTCCGCGTCCCCGGAAAAGGAAACGCCGGCACTCACGGCGCGGCGCCGGGCGATCTCTACATTATTCTCGACGTGCAGCCGCATCCATTTTTCGAGCGCCGTGGTGATGACATTTACACGCGCGTTCCGATTACCGTAAGCGAAGCCTCGCTGGGCGCGAAAATAGAAGTACCCACCATTGACGGCCGCGCCATGCTGCGTATTCCGCCAGGCTCATCCGGTGGACGCATGCTGCGTTTGCGCGAAAAAGGCGCGCCGGTCGCACGCACTCCGAATCGCCGCGGCGATCAATATGTGGAATTGCAAATCCATGTGCCCGACGCCGTGGACGAGCGTGTCCGGAATTTGCTGAAGGAATTGGCAGAACTTGTGCCCACAGACCCGCGCTTGGATCTATTCGCCAAAGCGGGCGTTTAACGGAGGATTGCGATGGCTCCTGCGAAAACCAAGAAAAAAGCGCGCGCTGGCTACATGATCAGCGCCATCGCAACTCTTTACAAAATTCATCCGCAAACTTTGCGTTTGTATGAGCGTGTCGGATTGCTGAAGCCTTCACGCTCGCAAGGAAATACGCGGCTCTATACGGACCAGGATCTCGAGCGGCTGGAAGTAATTCTAAATTTGGCGCGGGATATGGGTGTGAATCTTGCCGGCATCGAAATTATTCTGAACATGCGCGATAAAATGAATGGCATGCAGCGCCAGATGGAACAATTCCTCAGCTTCGTTCAGCAGGAACTCGGTCCTGCCATGCGCTCGGCGCAAGTGAAACCTTCACGCGACGCGATTGTGCGCGTGCCTCCACCACGCGTGATTCGCATGCACAAATAATTTCCGCGCCCGCGAAATTTCCCGCTGAATAATTCAGAATTTCGCTTCGATTAATTTCAGAAGAGCCGTCAGCATATGATTCAGCGGCGTCGGCACGCCAAGCTCCGCGCCTTTCCGCACCACATATCCATTCAGCGAATCAATTTCGGTATGCTTGCCTCGCGCAACGTCCTGCTCGGTGGAAGAAGTCACGTCGCCCATTTTTTTCGCGAACACGCTCAGCTTCTCGCATATGTCCGCTTCATTCAGCGTAACTCCGGCGGCTCGGCCCACAGCAATAGTTTCTCGCGCCGTCGCCAGCATCGCGTCACGCCCCATCTCATCATGTCCGATCGCACCGTAACTTGTCCGCGCGATCGCGCTCATCGCATTCAGCGCGCAATTGAAAACAAATTTCAGCCACAGATCCGCCGCAATATTTTCTGAGATGCGGCACGGAACTCCTGCCGTCAAAAATGTCGCCGCGATTCGCGCAAGATCGGACGCATCCGAAGCTTCTCCACCAATCGCCAGATCGCCGCGCTCGAAATGTTTGACCCGTCCCGGCTCCGGCACTGACGCCGCCACATAAACAACTGCCGATAACGCCCTCAACCCCGCCGCGCGAATGCGCTCGGCGTTGTCCACGCCGTTTTGCAGACTCAACACAATTGTCTTCGGCCCAACATGCGGAGCAATTTCTTTCGCAACAGAATCCGTCGCCGTAGTTTTGACGCAAAATAAAACTAAATCGGCTCCGCGAACATTAGCAACGTCGCTCGACGCAGCCGCGTGAATCATTTCCTGAAAATTTGGGCTGTCAATGAAAAGTCCGCGCTTCGCGATAATTTCCGCCGTTGCAGGACGCGCAATAAATATGACGTCCATCCCCGCGCGCGCCAGCATTCCCCCGAAATATCCGCCGACGGCGCCTGTACCCATCACTGCGATGCGTTTGAAAGGCTCGTGCTGAGATACAGCGGCAGGCTCGGCCAAGTTGGATCCTCCAGGAAAATGTTTAAGTCGTCAGCGTCGCAATCAGCCGATCCACATCCATCTCGGTATTATAAAGATGCGGAGCAATCCGCAGCGCGCCTTCACGCAAACTTACGATCACTCCAGCCTCGCGCAATTTTTCGTAAAGTTTCGGCGTTTCCGCGGGGTGACGCGCCGCCACGCAAACATACGGCCCGCGCAATTCCGGATCGGCTGGACTCGCCAGCACGCATTTATCCAGCGGCAGCCGCTCGATAATTTGTTTCATCAATTCGGCATTGTGATCCCAAACTGTTTTCACTCCCACGCGCGCAAGAAATTCCAGCGACGCCTGCAGCGGCGCCAAATTAAAAAAGTTCGCCGTCTCCGGCATGTCCCAGCGAGACGCCTCTTTTTTCAGCTTCATTTCTCCGCTGGAAAGTTTCGTGAAGTCATTAGCGCCTTCAATCGCCGACCAGTACGCAGGCATCGGCTTTAGCACCGCCATACTTTTCTCACTCGCCCAGAAAAATCCTGTGCCGTATGGCCCAAGCAGCCATTTGTATCCTGACACGACGAGAAAATCTGCGCCCAGCTCTACAATGTTCACTGGCATTCCGCCCACGCACTGCGCCCCGTCGAGCAGTAACATTCCGCCGACTTTGTGAATTGCGGCCGCAATACGTGCCGCATCACACCTCGCGCCATCGTCGAATCGCACCAGGCTCGTGGAGATTAGCCGGGTGTTCGGCGTAATCGCGTCAATCAAATCGTCAGTGGTAAGAAATCTTCCGCGCGGAGAAACAATCCGCACTCGCAACCGTCCCGCT
>DATBYL010000375.1:0-12395 GCA_036513735.1 Candidatus Acidiferrales bacterium | reverse complement strand
AAAGTCAGGCGTGTGTTGCATTTCATTTTGGAGGAACCGCGGTGAATGTGGATGCGCCGATTCCGCCGGGCCGCTGGAAAAGATTATTGGATTCTGGCAGTCGAGCGCCCGACACCGGCGAAGGACGCGCCAGCGAATATTTGAATTCTTCCGGAGTGTCACGACTCGCGCTCGGGCCGTGGCAATTCTGCGTGTTTGTTAGGACAGCCGACACTAATGAATGACGCACCGCGAAAATAAAAATGGGCAGACGCGGCATTGAGATCCACCGAGCGCCTGCCCAAATTTGTTGAACGAAATTTGTTGAATTCAGAAGTGCGACAGTTAGAACGCCGCCTTGCCGTCAACGGCCATCTTATCCGTTTTGAATTCCGCCATAACTTTTGACGAGCCGAAATCGCCGAGCGCCGGATTTGGAATTTGCAGCTTGAAGGATTTTATTCCCGGTGCTAGCGCAGTGCGGGGAAAAGTAATATCGAATTCAGGTCCGCCGCCGGCATCTTGCACATACGTGAGCGGAATGACTTTGCCGCCGCCCGCAGGAAGCAGAACCAAGTCCGCGGGAACGGTGTCAGCCGGAAGACTGTCCCACGCGTTGTTCAGAAAAGTTGTGAGCTGAGGCCGATTTCCGTAATACCTGACGTGAATCATGATCGGATCGCCAGGCGGATTGTAGAGTTGCTCCATCTGCGCATCGAACGCTTTCTTATCAGCGTCGCTCATCTTGTCGTAGCCCTTATCAATTTGCTGTTGACGAATCAGAGCGTGGCGCATTGGTTCGGCGGAGCGAATCTGGACGACGTAATTAATTTCGCCCGCGCCTTGATTCAGCCCTGCGGCCGATTTATCAATCGTGGCGCCTTGCGCAGCGCTGGGGACGTGAGTGACGTCGGTTGCATTTTCCTTCAGAACTCTTTTTGCCCACGGTGAATCGTCGAGGATTTTCTTACAGTCGGCAGCAGTCCATGTCTTCCAGTCCTTGTGGACCCAAAAATCATCTGCCGCAGTTGTGAGAACGGCCAGAGCGAAAACTGCCAAAATGCCTGCTGCGAAACGACGTCGCATAATTGCCTCCAGTGGAAGATTCCGACGAATAACAGGCAGAAAATACCCTGTAAGAGCATCCACGTCAATAGCGTTGAAGGGATAGAACCGTGCAATAAACACGGGCGGCTAAACGGTGCGAAACGTGGCTGTGACGATGGAGAGGCGCGGCAGATTCAGTTGAATTCCCGCCGAGCCAACCTGGATTGGATGGGACTGTGGCGTCAGTCGATTTGGGGCGTCGAAACTGTTGTACGCATTTGCATCCGCGTCGTGCAAAATTTGCGCAGTTCCAGCCTGGGCGGTGCCGCCTTGAATGCGGCAATCGATTTGCAGGTCTGCGTCGTGTCGCGGATTTACGAATGAGACTACCAATTGGCCGTCGCTCTTGGACGCGGAAGCGGACAAGTCCAGCGGCGCGGAGGTTTGAGTTTCAACTCGCACGGAAGTTTTTGCTCGGTGCGCTTTGAACAGCATGAATGCGTGATAGGTCGTGGTGCGCACGCAATGCTCGCCCTGAGGGCTATCAGTGAGAAGCAAAGACTGAAGCACATTCACGATTTGCGCGATGTTGCACATGTAGAGCTTATCGGCCTGACGATTGAAGAGGTTCAGTCCCAATCCGGCGGCAACGGCGCTGCGCATGGTGCTTTGCTGCCAAAGTTTTCCGTAGCGAGCTTCGTCTTCGGGCAGAATGTGGTCCCACACGCCCCATTCGTCGAGAAACAATCCGACTCTGCGGCCGCCGTCGTAGCCATCGAGAAGCGCGCGCTGCTGGATCACGGCTTGCTCGATTCTCGCGAAGCTGGAAAGTTGGTCGTCCATATTTGCGGCGGAGAAATTTAGTGCGGGATCTTTTCCGCCGGAATAATAATGCATGGAAAGGCCGTCGGGATTATTGCGGCGAAATCCCGTCATCAGCCCACGAGACCATTCAGAATCATTTCCATTTGGGCCGGAGGCGACGAGAAATGGTTTCGTGCCGCCGAAGGTTCGTAGATAAGTTGAGAAGCGGCGATATTCAGCGGCGTATTCTTCGGGACGCATGTTTCCGCCGCAGCCCCAGCTTTCATTTCCCACGCCCCAATATTTCACGCGAAATGGATCGGACGAGCCGTTCGCGGCGCGTGCGTCTGAAAGTGTGCTGCCGCCCGGATGATTGCAATACTCGATCCAATCGCGCATTTCTTCCGGCGAGCCGCTGCCCATATTTCCAGCGAGGTACGGTTCCGCGCCAATCAATTTGCAGAGTTCAATAAATTCATGCGTGCCGAAACTATTGTCTTCGAGATATCCGCCCCAGTGAATGTTCACGCGCTTCGGGCGTTGCGAAGGCGCGCCGATTCCATCGCGCCAGTGATAATCATCCGCGAAACATCCACCGGGCCACCGCAACACGGGAATTCCGAGATCGCGGAGATATTCAATGGCCTGCTTGCGATATCCATTTGTGTTGGGGATTGGAGAATTTTTGCCGACCCAGAGGCCGCCGTAAACGCAGGAGCCCAGATGTTCCGCGAAGTGGCCGTGTAATTCCGGGCGGATGACGCCGATTTCCTGATCGGTGCGGATTGTGACGCGCTGTGCGGTGGTTGCGTCTGAGAAAAGCCATGTTGGAATGAGCGATGCGATAGACGCGGCGGTCGCGAGTTTGGCCGATTTTGCGGCGAATTGACGGCGAGTTAGATTGCGCGCTTCCTTTGCAATTGGCTTAATCTTTTCTCGCATCGGAATCAGCCTTTCTTCTTTTTTGGCTGACCGTAGTATGCGGCTGAACCGTGTTTGCGCAGGAAATGTTTGTTCAGCAGAGAATCAGAAATCGGATCGGCTTGCAGATTTAGCGCCACGCTCATGTACGCCATGTGAGCGACTTCTTCGAGCATCATCGCCGCATGGGCGGCTTCGCGCGGTGAAATTCCCCAGCAAAATGGCGCGTGGCCTGAAACTAAAATTGCGGGCATCGAGAGCGGATCGATTCCGGCCATGCGTTTCACGATTGCGTGACCGGTGTTCAGCTCATAGTCGGATTCAATTTCTTTGTGAGACATGACGGCCGTGACGGGTACAGGGCCGTGAAAATAATCGGCGTGCGTTGTGCCGAAGCAGGGAATTTCGCGCCGTGCTTGCGCCCAGGCCGTGGCCATTCGCGAATGCGTGTGAGCGACGCCGCCGATTTTAGTAAATGCTTTGTAGAGAACGATGTGAGTTGCGAGGTCGGATGACGGGCGCAATTTTCCTTCGACAATTTTTCCGTTCAGATCGGTGATGACGAGATCTGCGGGGCGCATTTTTGCATATGCAACTCCGCTGGGCTTGATGACGACTAAGCCTTTTTCGCGCGAAACTCCGCTAGCGTTTCCGAAAGTATCGATCACCAAACCTTTCCGGACCAATTCCAGATTCGCTTCCAGAACTTCCGCGCGCAGAGATGTGAGCATCATTGCGAGTTTCGGACCTCCGCGCCGATTCTTCGGATTTCGGGCATCACGTCGCCGATGCTCGCCGCAGCGGACTGCTTTTCGCCGAATGCGAAATAAAGCTTCCTATATAAAGGATACAACTGCTGATAGACCGCGACGTTCGCTGGATCCGGCTGGAAGATTCGGAATTTGGGACACATCGCATCTTGCGCTGCTTCGATGTTTTTGAACGCGCCGCACGCGAGGAACGCGAAGATCGCCGCACCCAGGCTGGTCACGTCACCCTGCGGAACCAGTACGGGCTTGTTCAAAATGTCGGCGTAAATTTGATTGAGCTTCGCATTCCGATTCGGAATGCCGCCGCCGTTGATTACGCGATCGATTCGCACGCCGTGCTGCTCCATTCGTTCCAAGATTACACGCGTGTGGAAACCGGTGCCTTCGATCGCCGCGAATAGTTCGTCGTGCGCGGTGTGCGTCAGTTTCCAGCCGAAAGTTGCGCCGCCAAGTTCGGCGTTTACAAGAACTGTGCGATCGCCGTTGTCCCAGGTAAGGCGCAGCAGGCCGGTTTCTCCGGCGCGATAATTCTCGATAGTTTTCGACATTTCCGCCACGGAAATTCCAGCGCGCTTTGCGATCGCGTCAAAAATATCTCCGGTTGCGGAAAGTCCCGCTTCAATTCCGGTATAGCGCGGATCTACTGAACCCGGCACGACTCCGCATAAGCCGGGCACAAGCGCGGTGCTATCGGTGATGCCGATGATACATGTAGAAGTGCCGATTACATTCACGATGTCATGAAGTTGCGCGGCGGCGCCGATGGTATCCCAATGCGCATCGAACGCGCCGACGGGAATTGGAATTCCCACACGCAAGCCCATTTTTTCCGCCCAATGCGAACACAATGTGCCGGCAATTTTATCTGATGTTGCGTAGCGGCCTTGCAGTTTTTCGCCAATTCCGGAAAGAAGCGGATCAACTTCGGTGAAAAAATCATTCGAGGGGAAACCGCCGAGCGATTTATTCCATAGCCATTTGTGGCCCATCGCGCAAATGCTTCGTGGAGCTTCGCGCGGGTCGGTGATTCCGCATAGCACTGCGGCGACCATGTCGCAATGTTCAAATGCCGTTACAAATTGGCCGCGCTTTTCCGGATTGTTGCGCAACCAGTGAAGAAGTTTTGCGAAGCCCCACTCGGAAGAATAAACGCCGCCGCACCAATTTATCGCGGGCAAATTCATCTCGCGCGCGACTTTTGTAATTCGCGCGGCTTCTTTCCACGCGCGGTGATCGCACCAGAGATAATAATCGTTGAGCGGCGCGAGTCCTTCGCCAACGGGGATTACGCTCGAACCGGTGGTGTCGA
Source organism: Candidatus Acidiferrales bacterium (assembly GCA_036513735.1). Classification (GTDB taxonomy): domain Bacteria; phylum Acidobacteriota; class Terriglobia; order Acidiferrales; family UBA7541; genus DASTCZ01. The sequence goes on along the minus strand of DATBYL010000375.1, from coordinate 7,565 downwards.
GGGCGATTGCGGCGACGTCATTCCCGTTCACGCCGGAAGTCTGCAGCGCCTTCCGGGCGGCGAGCGCCAATGCTTCCATTTGATCTGTGTGGGATTGCGTTGCGAAGTCCGGATCTTCTTTTTTGCGCTTCAGTGGATATTCCGCGGTGGCAAAACCGAGGCGGCCGCGCTCGCTATCAAACAGCGAAAGTCTGACACTTAGCGTTCCGAAATCAACGCCCGCGACGATCATGCTCACGCCTTGTGCTCGTAAATATTCCAGTCGAGATAGCGCGTGGTGGCCTCGTAGACGACGCTTGCGACGGTTGAGAGATTTGCAGCGACATGATGCTCAAATCCGCGTTCGCAAATATAGCGGAGCAAATCCTGAAGCTTGGGAATTTTCACGACGCCTGCTCCGCCGAACGTGCTGAGTGGATCGTCTGTGAACGCGCCTTCGCCAACGTAACCGCGAATCGCGCCGGTGCGATCGTCCGTGGAAAATCGTGCATAGCTCATGGGCGCGGATTTCACGCGGCCCACGCAAGTGCCAAAGGTATTTTCCTTGCCGACGGTGCCCGCAATAATTTCCTGAAAATCCATTTTCACTTCCTGGAAAAAATGCATCGGAAGATTGCTGCAATGGAAGCAGACGGCTTTGTCGGGATCGTCGGCATAATTATTGTTCCAATCGAGAAGCGCGCTGGGAGTTTCGGAAGCGAGTTGAAGCGCGTGCATTCCGAGGACGCCGCAAATGTCCACTTCGCAAGCGCTGGACATTCCTTCATTGCTCATCATGCTCATCACAGTGCAGGGAACCACGCCAAAATATTCTTCCAGGCTGGTCCAGCATTGAATCGCGCTGACGGCCACTTCAGTTTCGCGCATCCAGTGGTCGATTACCGCGCCCAGCTTGGCCATTTTCAGCAGGGCGGCATCCGGAATTCCTTGCGTAGGAACATACTTACGAATCGCGTTTAGCTTTTTTTGCGGTGCGGGGTCGTCGTCTTTCATTTTCGCGATGCGGCCTAGAACTTCGGAGAGATCCAGCGTTTCCACGGAAATTCCATTAGCCTCGAGAATTTTTTCGCTATAGCGCACGGTGTTGAAAGCAGTGGGACGCGCACCGATTGCGCCAACGCGCAGCCTGCGCATTCCTTTCACCACGCGGCAGACGCCGAGAAACCAATCGAGATCCTTGCGGAAAGTTTCCGACTGCGGCGCTTCCGTGTGCACGGAGGTGAGTGAATAGGGAATTCCGTATTGCGTAAGATTATTGCAGACGGACATTTTGCCGCAGAAACTATCGCGTCGGTCGCGAATGAACATTTTTGAAGCGGTGTCCGGCGTGGCCTGCACAAGCACTGGAACCGGAAGATCGGCCATGCGCAGAGTGTCCGCGATGGCGCGCTCGTCGCCGAAATTTGGAAGTGTTACGACGACTCCGTCGATGGATTCGCGATGTTTCTTGAATAGGTCAGCGCATTTCGCCGCTTCCGGGCGGGATTCGACCGCGCCGTGTTTGGAATCTGTTTCGCCGAGAGCAATTACTTTCACGCCGGCAGTTTCAAGCGCGGCAATCATTTCCTGGCGACCGCTGCGCGCGAGGTGATCCGGAAAAAATCCTCGATTGCCGACAATAATTCCTAAAGTCATTTGCCGCTTCGGATGTAGTTCCATCACTTTTCTTTCTTTGGCGAAAATTTATAAAGATAAAAACCGCCGAGGATTAACATGAACGCACCCCACCACACTCCTGCATGAAGCGAGGCGAGGACCACCGGATGCGCGGGTCGTACGAAAATTTCGTAAATTCCCGCGGCGGTGATTACGATTCCATAGGCGAACACCAGCATGCCGATGAAAAACCAAATTGATATTCGTTCATCTTCTGCGTGCATAATTGCTCCTACCAAAATACGACGTTCAAAATTACGAAAATGACTGCGACAATTGTCGCCCAGAAAATCGGCCGCTGATACAGGGACAGATGACCTTCTGACGGAATTTCTGTACAGCCATAGACGAGTCCATTTAATTCGGACGCGGGCTTTGGCGTGGTCATCAGGCTGATGATCACCGTAACGACGACGCAAATAATCCACGACCACAATCCGCGATACATATTTTCCGCCATGTCGCGCGCTTTTGGTGAAAGCGCAATGTAGGTAAGCGCGTGCGGATCAATTTTCACCCAGAGCCACATGCCGACGGATGAAAGTGTTCCCGCCAACAATCCCCAGAATCCGCCGGCCGAAGTTGTGCGCTTCCAAAGCATTCCCAAAATAACGGTGCCGAAAAGCGGCGCGATAAAAAAACTGAACAGCGCTTGCACGTAATCCATGATGCTCAGAAATTGCATCACGAAATATGCGGTACCGATGCTGATTAAAACGCCAAGAATTGTGCACCAGCGTCCCATGCTCAGGTAGTGAGAGTCGGGCGCGTCTTTGCGAATTAGCGGGCGATAAATATCGTACGTCCACACGGTCGCAAAAGCACTTACATTGCCCGCCATTCCGGACATGAATCCTGCGAGCAGCGCGGTGATGCCGAGTCCCAACAGACCAGGGCCGCAATAGCGCGCCAACATTAATGGCAGGACTTCGTTGTAACTATGGAGACCGGTGGCCACCGCTTGCGATTCGCCGACCAACCTGTGATCGCCGGAAAAAATCGCGAGGCCGAGAAGCCCGGGAAGAATCACGATGAAGGGCACGATCATTTTGAATGACGCGCCGATAATCGGCGCCATTTTAGCGGAGCGTAAATCACGCGCGGTCAGGACTCTTTGCACAACCAGGAAATCCGTCGTCCAGTAGCCGAAAGAAATTACAAAGCCGAGGCCGAGTACAATTCCCGTCCAATGAACGCCCATGGGATTGTCACTAAAGTGGCCGAGCGTGCTCCACAAATGTGTGTAATTACCGTTGGGAAAATTTTGATGGATGCGCGCAACCATCCCGCTCCAGCCGCCGGTTTCCACGAGGCCGATAATTGGAATCAGCATTGCGCCGAGCCAGATCAAAACAAATTGCAGCACTTCGTTAAATATTGCCGAGCGCAATCCGCCGAGCACTACATACGCGGCGACGGTGAGCGAAGAAATCCAAATGCTGTAATTGATGTTCCAGCCGAGGATCGCTTTCATCACCAGCGCCATTGAATAAATGTTGATGCCGCTCATCATCACGGTCATCACGCCGAAAGTTACCGCGGAAAGAACGCGCGCAGGCTCTCCGTATCTGAGTTTCAAATAGCCGGGAACGGAATGCGTTTTGGAAATGTAATAGAAGGGCATCATCACGATGCCGAGAAATAACATTGCAGGAATTGCGCCGATCCAATACCAGTGCGTGGCCAGAATACCGTATTGATATGCGGCGGCGGCCCAGCCCATTAATTCCAGCGAGCCTAAATTTGCAGCAAGAAAACTTAGGCCGGCAACCCAGGCCGTCATGGAACGGCCCGCCATGAAAAAATCTTCGCTTGTGGTGGTATAACTCTTCAGGTAAAAGCCGATGCCAAGAATCATTACGAAATACAGAACGAGGATCAGGACATCGATGAACGTGAGCGAGAGTAATTTTGCAGGCGCTTCGGAAAGAATCAACGCGAGCGCTGTGGCCATCTACCTTCCGTTTCTTTGAGGAAATTGCGCTTCTTAAATAGTCTGTTCCAGCCAGCCGTGTCAAGCAATTGATGCGTTACTTCGCGGAAAATTTGTAAATCGTTTTCGAGTGGAAATGCTGGCCCGGCTTCAGCTCTGTAGTTGGAAAAGCTGGATGATTTGGAGAATCGGGAAAGTGCTGCGTTTCCAGGCAAAGCGCGTATCGGAAGTTGTAAGGCTTGCCACCTTTTCCAGTTTTGCCGTCCAGAAAATTTCCGGTGTAGAACTGAATTCCCGGTTCCGTGGTCCACACTTCCATCACGCGGCCGGTTGTCGTTTCCTCGACTTTTGCAGCGAGCGAAAGTGCGTCACCCGCTTTTCGGTTCAGCACCCAATTGTGGTCATAACCTTTGCCGAGCTTCAGTTGCTCGTCATCATTATTAATACGCGCGCCGATAGCGACTGGTGCCGTGAAATCAAACGGAGTTCCTTTCACGCTGCGAAGTTCGCCCGTGGGAATTAGTCCGGAATCGACTGGCGTGAAGCGGTCGGCGTTCAGAGTTAGGCGATGATCGAGGATGTCGCCTTCGCCTTGTCCCTTCAAATTAAAATAGGAATGATGCGTGAGATTCAGAACGGTGTCTTTGTCAGTGGAAGCGGAATAATCGATTTGAAGTTCGTTTTGGTCCGTCAGAGTATAAACAACTTGTACAGATAAATTTCCTGGATAGCCTTCCTCGCCATCCTTGCTGAGATAATTCAATTGCAGCGCGGAGCCATCTTTTGATGGAATTTCCTTTGCGGTCCACACGACTTTGTTAAATCCGATCTTGCCGCCATGTAAGGAATTGTCGCCGTCATTTTTCGCGAGAATGTGCTCGACGCCGTCGAGCGTGAATTTTGCGTGCGCGATGCGATTGCCGTAGCGTCCCACTGTTGCGCCGAAATAATTTCCGCCGCTCGCATATTCAGCCAGCGTGTCGTAACCAAGCACAACATCCGCGAGTTTGCCGTTGCGGTCGGGCACCTTCAGTGACACCAGCGTCCCGCCGAAATTAATGATGTCCGCTTCCATTCCGTTTTTATTTGTTAGCGCGTAGAGGTAAATTTCGGTTCCATTTGCCGTCTTGCCGAATAATTGCTTCTTGGTCATCGGATTCGCCTCGACTTTATTGGCCCAGTGTGCGGCCACACTCAAAATTAGTCCCGCGGTCAACGCGATTGCTGCAATTCGGAATCTCATTTCACTCCTCCGTTGCTCATCATTATCTCTGTTATGGCGATCTCGATCACGCGAGCCCGGCGCGCTGCTTCGCGCGAACAATAATTTCCGCCATCACATCGCGGTAACGATCGAAGGTGTCGTCGACAATCGTGATCGTTGGAATTTGCGTCTGGCTGAGCGATAAAGTTTGCGGATCGAATCGCGAAAATCCGGATTCGTGCACTCCGCTGCTCCCGCGGCCCGGCGCGGGATGGCTCAAATGTTGAAACGATCGGCTGTATTTGTTGAACGCCGGAGGATATCCGGCCGGGCTGCCGATTTGATAAACGGGAATCAAGGACATGAGCGCATCGTAACTCATTTCGCCGCAGGCCATCACGCCGGGATGGCGCTTTTGCAGATCTGAAATCAGGCCGCGCGTTCCCGCGTGCATGTCGGCTTTCGTGTTATTTTCCCAGCCGCCAGCGATGTCCAGAAAGTACGCGTCGGCGTGATAGCGCGTGATCACATCGGAGATGCGATCGCCAAGGAAGCGCCGCCAGGAATCGACGCCGAGATTCATGTACGCGCCCCAACCTTCAAAGTGACGATCGTTGTCCCAGTCCACCCAATTCAAACTAAATTGATCGCCATCAATTTGATTTGTTGACGCATCGGCGATTCGCGGAAACACGGGAAGTTCGCGATTCGCGGAATTCATTCCGAACATGGGCATGAATCGAAAGCCCAGCGCTTGTCCCTTCTGAATTAAATTCCGCAGACCATCTTCGCCGCCCATTCTTGGATCCGCTTTGTACATCGGATAGTTCCAATAGTAGCGGCCGTCCCAGGCGGCCAGAAAAACCAGAACATTTTCGGCGGGAATCTGGGTGGCTGTCCACTGCAAAATCTTCAGCATCTTTGCGTAGTCGTTGAAAATGTAGCCGGTCCAATGTGCTCCGTGAATCGCAAGAGCCAAATCAATTTTCCGGAACCATGCGGGCACATCCTCTCGTTTCTCCCATTCCGGAATTTTAAAAGTTTTCTCGACGTGCTCGTAGTGCGGCCGGAAAGCGTCTTCAGCACTTTGGGTGTGCCCGGCGCGCCACGTGGGGCTTTGCAAAAAATGGTCCTTCTGCCAGCCTTCGCGCTCGTGGATTAACTCCACGCGATAGCCCTTCTCACCAGGCTGAAAATAAAAACGATTCGCGCGGACTTTGTCGTCAAGCACAGAAAGAAAGAAAAAGTCGTGATCGCTTTGCTGGATCACGGCGAGCGGTGAATCCATTCCGCGTGCGGTGTTCAGTGCGCCACCGCCGAATGGATATCCGAGCAAAATTTCGTCGTCGCGCGTGTCAAAGAAAGTCCCGCCACCTGCGGAGATTTTTCCGCGCGGAACGTCTCGAACAATTGCGGCGACGGACTTAATCGGCTGATCCATTGACGCGAATATGTTCCATTCGATGAATGTTCCGTTGCGGCGAAACCGCGCGGTTAATCTTGCCGGCGTTTTTTCCTGTCCGCCGGCCCACACCAGGCCTGTACAAGTAAGCTCTATTCCGCCGTCCGGCGTGTCTGCAACGGTCATTAAATCGCCGTCCATCGCGTAGGCGTTTTCAAACGTGTAAATACGGAAGGAAAATCGAAGTCCTTCAAAAAGTATCGACGGCTCGGCGAAGTCGAAACTGAATTTCATAAATCCGCGGCCTCGCGGAGGAACATAAATATCGCTGGTAGACATCAGCGGCAAAACGCGAGAGCTCAGCGAAGGCGAAGCAGTTTCCATCGGAATCATTGCCGCCGAAACTGAGTGCGGCAGAGGAGATAAGCCACTCAGCCCCACAATCGTCGCGCCGGCAGCGGCATTCTTCAGAATATCCCGTCGAGAGATTTTTTCTTTCAACGTGTCATCACTCATCGTGCGCTCCACAAGTCCAGTGAGATCTGTGTGACGCACGCTATCACATTCGGGATTTCCGATTCACATGGATTCGTTCTTGCGGGAATTGTGGGAACGCCTAGCCGAGCACGACGAGAACTTCGTGCGTCGCGCCGTCGTCTGCTAACGGAATGCTCGCGCCGTCCGCGAGTATCCGGCCGTCAAGACTGGTTGAAGCGATGCTGCAACAGACTCCAAGCGGATTTTCGACGGCGATTTTGTATGTGGCTGAGTGATATCGAAATTCGACGGAATAGCCCGGCCAGTTTTTTGGAATGCACGGATCAACAAAAAGAACTGCGCCGCGAACTCGGAAGCCGAGCATCCATTCCAGTCCCGCGCGGTAGAGCCAGCCCGCCGAACCGGTGTACCACGTCCAGCCTCCGCGTCCAACGTGCGGAGCTTCGGCGTAAATATCGCCCGCCAAAACGTACGGCTCAACTTTATAACGATGCATATTCGCGCGCGAAGTTGTGCGCGAAATTGGATTCAGCATCCGGAAAATTTCGGCGGCTTTGTCTCCTTCGCCAAGCTCGGCGAAAGCCACCACATTCCATGCGGCGGCGTGAGAATATTGTCCGCCATTTTCGCGAATGCCGGGAACGTAACCCTTAATGTAGCCGGGATCTCGCGAAGTATTATTGAACGGCGGAGTGAGTAGCAAGCTCAGCCCCGGACCTCGGCGCACAAGTTGCTGATCGACGGCGGCCATCGCGCGTGTGGCGCGGCCCGGCTCGGCTCCGCCGCTGATCACTCCCCAGGATTGCGCGATACAATCAATGCGGCACTCCGTGTTTTGGGCGGAGCCAAGCGGGGCGCCATCATCAAAATAT
>DATBYL010000374.1:0-13230 GCA_036513735.1 Candidatus Acidiferrales bacterium | reverse complement strand
GGCGTGCTCGTTCGCCTTGCTTCGGTTACCTTGCACCCGGGAAGCTTCGTCATCACTTGCATCCCCGGTGTAGCAGTCTTCGGCGTCACCGGTTTTCCATCCGTCGCATACATCTCGACAGTCCCGAATTTCTCCAGCATCGGCTTGATCTTGATCGCATCTCCCACGGCCACCACCTGCATAGTGTTCGGGTCGATGTATTTCTTCGCCACGCGCTGAACGTCGTCCGCCGTCACCGCCATCACCTTCGCAGGATACGTATCCCAGTAATCGCCCGGGAATCCGAAAAGCTTGATCGTGATCGCGTAGCTGATAATCGCTTGCGGGCTTTCCAGGGAAAGTGCGAAGCCCGCTACAATCGCGCGCTTTGCATCTTCCAGTTCCGTCGACGGAACTTTCTCGTCTCGAATCCGATTAATCTCAACGAGCAATTCCGTCATCGCACCGCCCGTCACATCCGAACGGAAATCCCCGTACGCTCTCCAATATCCGGGATACTGGCCGCCAGTCGAGTTGGAATACACTCCATACGTGTAGCCTTTATTCTCGCGCAGATTCATGAACAACCTTGCCGCTCCGCTTCCTCCAAACACTCCATTCAATACCGTATACGGAATATAGTCGGGACTACGCCGGTCGAATCCGACATTTCCCAGCCAAAGCGTCGTCTGAACTGATCCCGGCCGGTCGACCAGAAAAATATTCTTGTTCGGTACTGGCATCGCGCCTGTCAGCCTTTTTATCTCGTTGTCCGTCTTTTGCCATCCGGCCAGCCACTGCTTCAGCTTCGGCACGAGCGTTGCCGCACTCACGTCCCCTGATATGGCCAGAATCGAGTTCTGCGGCACGTAACGCTCATCGTGCCACCTCGCCAGATCTTCAGGCGTCAGCTTGTCCAATGTTTCCGCGTTTGTCGATATCACCGCCGCCGGAAAATTTCCATACACCGCACGGTTGAATCGTTCCGCCGCAAGGAACGTAGGGTTGGTGCGGTTCTGAATCAGTCCCGTTTTCTGGCGCTGCTTCATACTGTTGAATTCTTCGGCGGAAAACGCAGGATGCAAAAGTACATCCACCGTGAGCGCGAACCACTTATCGAAATTCTCCGAAAGGCCAGACGCATTGACGATGGCGCCGGACTGATCAAATCCCGCGCTCGCGTTAATCGAAGCGCCCAGCGCGTCGATCTCTTCCGCGAGCTGCTTGCTCGGCTGTGTCTTCGTGCCTTCCCGCAGCATTTGCGCGGTGAGGCCAGCTAGTCCCGGCCACGCCTCCGGCGTGTACAAGCCGCCCGCTCCGTTCACATAAAACTGCACGTTGGCGAGAGGGAATCGGTGATCTTCCAGAATCAAAACCGTCAAGCCGTTGTCGAGCTTGACCTCCGTCGGTTTGGGAATTTTCACTTGCAATACCTGGCTGGAAATCGGCGCCTTGTTCTTGCGTTCCACCTGACTAAGTTGTGGCGGCGCACCGCCTCCTGCTTGAGCGAACGCAGGCATCACGCACGTGAGGGCCAGTCCAACCGGCAAAAGCATGCGGAGCGATTTCGAGAATTTCTGCAGTTGTGTTTTCATTTTCGTCTCTCCCATATACTTTTACTGGCCCGGTCCGGCCGGCGCAGCCGCCTTTGGCACGGTGATGACTACCGTCCGATTGTTTTCCGTCAAGTATTTACGCGCGACTCGTTGCACATCCGCGAGTGTCACCTTCGCGTAAGCGGCATCGCTCCCGTTGATCATTTCCGGGTCGTTAAAATTCACGGCGAATTCGCCGATTCCAATCGCCCTGTTCAACGTGCCCTGCAGACTCTGAATGTGTGACACGCGATCGCGAATAATCGTCTTCGAGAGTTCATCGGCCGTCACTCCGTCTTTCTTAATGCGCTCAATGTCTGCTTCAATCGCTTTTTCGACGTCCGTCGGAGAAACTCCCGGCCTCACGTTTGCAATAAACCGGAACAATGCCGGCCCGCGATCGTTTCCGGGGCCGCTGAACACGCCCGTCACCATCGACTTATCTTTCACCAACTCCTGATACAGCCGCGAAGATTGCCCATTCGTTAGAACGTCTCCCAGAACGTCCAGCGCGTACCAGTCTGACGTGTAGCCCGCGGTGACTTTGTACGCCATATCCAATCGCGCCGTTCGCGCCAACGGATCTTCCAGCGTCGTGCGATGTTCCGCTGTTTGTGCAGGCTCCGTCATATCCACCGGAGGCACATCCGCCTGGCGCGGAATTCCGCCGAAATATTTATCGATCTTTGCCAGTGCTTCATCGCTCTTGAAATCGCCAACGAGCACAAGCACCGCGTTGTTTGGCGCGTAATATGTTTTGAAGAATCCCGTCACGTCCGCCACCGAAGCCGCGTTCAAATCTTCCATCGACCCGATCACCGAATGTTTGTAGGCCGGATTTTCGTATGCCAGTTCGTCCACCTTCTCGAACGTCTTGCCGTACGGCTGATTGTCCACGCGCAGCCGGCGCTCTTCCTGCACCGCATTTCGCTGGTTATCCAGATTTGCCTGATTAATCGCCAGCGCGCGCATCCGGTCCGATTCTAGAAAAAATCCCAAATCCAATTGATTCGAGGGAAGCGTTTCGTAATAAACGGTGCGGTCTTTGTCGGTGGTCCCATTCATTCCGCCGCCATTGTTTTGCACCAGCATATTCATTTCGCCTTTGCCAACGTTCTCCGAGCCTTGAAACATCATGTGCTCGAACAGGTGGGCAAACCCGGTGCGCCCCGGCCGCTCGTTCCGCGATCCAACGTTGTAATCCACGCAAATCGAATACGTCGGCGCAGTGTGGTCTTCCGAAAGAATCACGCGCAAACCATTTTTCAGCGTCACCTGTTTAATTGGAATCCGGAACGCCGCCGCCGTATCCGCCCCCGCAACCATCGGCCGCATCCCCAACGCACCAGTTAGCACCGCCGCGCCTATCAAAAACGCTCGTACAATTTTCATCCTTCGCATCAATTCCTCCTTCATCCGTTCCAGTCAAACTCCAGACAAGTCTCCGCGCCGAATTTACACAGTTTGATTAGACGCCGCGCGCCCGGACTTGTTGCTCGCCCAAATAATAATAATGCCCCAGTAGTATGGAAGTAATTTATGAAGGCAGTATACGCCTGTCCCGCCCGTAATTCTCTATGTTAGGATTACCAACTCAACGTCCGGGAGGGGAAGTGCGCCACAAGAATTCTGCCGCGCCGAATCGTCCGCAAGCGGCATTTCTGCTCATCATCTTCGCGAGCTGCGCGTTCTGCGGCTATGGATGTGGCTCCGCGTCCGCTCCCGTCGTCACGCCACCCGTCACTCCGCCGCCTCCCCCAACTTTCGACCTCGTCACCGTCGCCACCGGATTCGTTACGCCACTCGATATCCAGCAGCCCAATGATTCCTCCGGCCGCCTCTTCGTCGTCGAGCAGGGCGGCCACATTCAAATTATCGAAAGCTCCGGCACGCGCGCCAGCACTCCATTTCTCGACGTCACGGGCTTGCAAGGTTTCGTCGCCGGCGGGGAATTGGGTCTCGTCGGTTTGGTTTTTCATCCGCAATATTCGCAGAACCGCCGTTTCTTCGTGAATTACACGCGCCAAATTAATGGACAATACCAATCGGTCATCGCGCAGTTCACCACGTCCGCCACCAATCCTGAATTCGCCGATCCGGCAACCCAACAAATTATTCTGCTCGTGAATCAGCCCTTCAATAATCACAAAGCTGGCGCGCTTCATTTCGGCGCGGATACTTTCCTCTACATCGCGCTCGGTGACGGCGGTAACGAAGGCGATCCGCTCTGCAACGGACAAAATATAAATAATTTGCTGGGAAAAATTTTGCGCATTGATGTCAACTCAACTCCGCCCGCCGGACAAACTTACGTAATTCCTCCCAACAATCCTTTCGTTGGCAAGCCGTCCGGCCTCGGCGAAATTTGGCTCTACGGGCTGCGCAATCCATTCCGATTTTCGTTCGACGCTTCCACCGGTCTCATGTGGATCGGCGACGTCGGCCAAAACTTGTACGAAGAAGTTGACCTGATGTCTCCGCAGCAGGCCGGCGCAAATTTGGGTTGGAATATTATGGAAGGTAACTCGGTCTACACGCCCAGCACTTGCACGCAAACCGGCACAACATTAACCGGCCCAATTTTTGTTTACGATCATTCCGTAGGGGATGATGCGATTATCGGCGGCTACGTTTATCACGGATCAAAAGCCCCAGCCCTCGCCGGAGCTTACATTTTTGGAGATTACGTCAGCGGACGCGTGTGGACGCTAACTCAGGACAACACCGGCGCATGGAATCGCGCGCAAATCACAACCACCGCATCAAACGATCTCTCCTCCTTCGGCCAGGATCAATCCGGCGAAGTCTACATCGCCCGCATCACCACCGGCGCCGTAGTCCGCGTTCACCAAACCGGTCAGCCCTAATAATTTTCTTGTCAGGCGTTCGGGTTCTCGTCTTTCTCTGCGTTCTTTGCGCCTCTGCGTTGAATACGCTTTCTCTTCCGTCATCGAATTCGCCCTACAACATCTGCCTCAAAACATAAGGCAAAATCCCGCCATTCTGATAGTAAGCAACTTCCTCCGGCGTATCCACGCGCGCAATCGCCTCAAATGTTTTTTCGCCATCCGCCCCGCACGCACGCACCTTAAATCTCGCCCGCGCTTTCAACGCGCTGATCCCTTCGATCGAAAATTCCTCGCGTCCGGTAAGTCCCAACGACTCTCGCGTCTGCCCCGCAATAAATTCCAGCGGCAGCACGCCCATCCCGACCAAATTACTTCGATGAATCCGCTCGTAACTTTCCGCAATCACCACGCGCACACCCAGCAGCAGCGTTCCCTTCGCCGCCCAATCGCGCGACGATCCCGAGCCATATTCCTTGCCCGCAAAAACCACCAGTGGCACATTTTCTTTTTTGTAGCGCACCGCCGCGCCATAAATCGTCATCTGTTCGCCGCTCGGCTGATGCAGCGTCCATCCGCCTTCCGTTCCCGGCGCCAGTTGATTGCGCAAACGAATATTCCCAAAAGTTCCGCGCATCATCACTTCATGATTTCCGCGCCGCGCTCCGTAAGAATTAAATTCCGAAGTCTTCACGCCTTCCGCAATTAAATATTTCCCCGCCGGACTATCCACCGGAATTGATCCCGCCGGAGAAATGTGATCCGTCGTCACGCTATCGCCCAGCACCGCCAGCGCCCGCGCATTTTTCATGTCCGTCAGCGGCGCCGGAATCTTCGGCATATTTTCAAAAAATGTCGGCAACTTTATATATGTGGATTTCGCATCCCAAACATAAAGATCGCCTTCCGGCACTTTCAAAGCCTTCCAACTCGCATCACCCTCAAAAATCTTTCCGTACTCCTTGTCGTACATCGCCGTCGTCACCGCGCCACGCACTGTCTTTTCAATTTCCGCCGGCGTCGGCCAAATTTCTTTCAAGAAAACTGGTTTTCCATCAGAGCCGTTCCCCAACGCCTCAGTCGTCAAATCCATATCCATGCGTCCCGCCAGCGCGTAGGCGACCACCAGCGGCGGTGACGCCAAATAATTCGCGCGTACCAGCGGATGTATGCGCCCCTCAAAATTTCGATTTCCGCTCAGCACTGCAACAGCCGTCAAATTATTATCCTTAATCGCTTTGCCAATCGCTTCCGGCAAAGGTCCGCTATTTCCGATGCACGTTGTGCATCCAAATCCCACCAAATGAAAATTCAATTTATCCAAAAAGGGAGTCAGCCCGGCCGCATCCAAATAATCCGTCACCACTTTCGAGCCCGGCGCCAAGCTCGTTTTCACCCATGGCCTCGCGGTCAATCCGCGTTCCACCGCTTTCTTCGCCAAAAGTCCCGCGCCGATCATCAACGAAGGATTCGACGTGTTCGTGCAGCTCGTGATCGCGGCAATCACCACCGACCCATTCGACAAATCAAATTGGTCGCCATTATTTTTCACATGGATTTGTTCAGTTTTTTCTCCCGTCATGCTCTTCGCGAACGCCGCCTTTGACTCGCGCAGCAGCACGCGATCCTGCGGACGCTTCGGCCCGGCCAGCGTCGGTTCCACCGTGCTCAAATCCAATTCCAACGTCGTCGTAAAAATCGGATCGGGCGTTTCGTCCGTGCGGAACAATCCCTGTTCCTTCGTGTACGCTTCCACCAACGCCACGCGCGCCGCATCGCGTCCGGTGAATTTCAAATAATTCAGCACTTCCTCGTCGACAGGAAAAAATCCCATCGTCGCGCCGTACTCCGGAGCCATATTCGCAATCGTTGCGCGGTCCGGCAGTGACAAGCTCGAAAGTCCCGTGCCGTAAAATTCCACAAATTTTCCAACCACTCCTTTCGATCGCAACATTTGGGTTACCACCAGCACCAAATCCGTTGCCGTCGATCCCGCCGGCAATTTCCCGTGCAACTTAAATCCCGCCACATCCGGAATCACCATTGAAAGCGGCTGGCCCAGCATTGCCGCCTCCGCTTCAATTCCGCCAACGCCCCATCCAAAAACTCCCAGCGAATTCACCATCGTGGTGTGCGAATCCGTTCCCACCAAAGAATCCGGAAACGCGATTTTCTTTCCGCCTTCCGAAATTTCACAAACCACTCGCGACAAATATTCCAAATTCACCTGATGGCAAATCCCCGTGTCCGGCGGCACCACTGCAAAATTCCTGAATGACGTTTGTCCCCAGCGCAAAAATGCATAACGCTCCACGTTGCGCTGATTTTCCATCAACGCGTTCACAGAAAAAGAATCCGCGGTCCCGAATTTATCCACCTGCACCGAATGATCGATCACCAATTCCACAGGCAGCAGCGGATTTATTTTCTTCGGATCGCCGCCCAGCACGCGCATCGCTTCGCGCATCGCCGCCAAATCCACAACCGCCGGAACGCCAGTAAAATCCTGCAACAATACGCGCGCAGGCATAAACGCAATTTCTTTTCGCGCCGCGTCATTCGGTTTCCATTCCGCCAGCGCTTCAATATGTTCCGGATGCACGAACCGCCCGTCTTCGCACCGCAACAAATTTTCCAGCAGCACCTTCAACGAAAATGGCAATTCATCCACATGCCCGATGCTGCGCTTCGCCAAAGAATCCAATCGATGAATGTCATAACTCGCGCCTCCAACATTCAAAGCGCTAAGACTGCGGAAGGAATTTAATCGAGCGGGCGACATGAAGTTAACGTCCTTTCAAATCAAAATGTGATATTCCTATGATAGCCGAACGAACGCGCTCCTGCACGGCCAACAGTGGCACAGGCTTCAGCCTGTGGGATTTTCCGCCCGTGAGTGAGCGACATCTACAATCGAGGCGTGCCCTTGAAGTTTTTCTTCGTGGCATCGAATTCAGTGGAGAACTTCTTGAATTCCTGTTCGGAGAGATGGTACCGAAACAGACTTTCAAAACCGTGAAATGATCCGGCTGACATCCATCGGTACAGATCCCCGGCGACACGTTTATGCAGTGGTATGTGCTCGATGAAGGCTACTGCCACTGCGCTCCCTAAATCCGTCTCTGCGCTCTCCGTCTGCGGTTGCTGAAAACACCACGCAGCAAAGTCGTAGAATTTCCCAATCCGCTCGTCATCGGGTGGTTGTTCGTCGTAGAGGTCATCGAGTGCGAATGTGAGTTCAATCCAAACGCCCATTGGATTGATTTGCTCTGCGATCTTTTCGCGGAGATCCGGGAAAAGTTCCAGCGCTTTAACTTTCCAATCCTCCAAGAGTCCTCCCGTCGCGTTCACGAGACAGAACGCGGTGTCTAAAACCTATTCTAGACGTTATCCGGGTTCGCCGAAAATCAGCGATCCCATGGAATTGCGCTATTATCTGGCCTGCTCCGAAGGTGCAAACATGAAGCGCGTCAATTGCCATCCAATTTCGCTGGTGTTCCTGATGCTCGTAGTTTCCCTAGCAACTTTCGGATTTGCCCAAACTCCTCCAACTCCACTATCACCAAAAATCTACGCCATCCTATTAGGCACAGGCTACCCGCGTCCCGACGCCGACCGCGCCGGCCCATCCACTGCAATCATAATCGGCGAAAAAGTTTTTCTAGTCGACGCAGGACGCGGCGTAACCATGCGTCTAGCCGCCGCAAATCTCGCGCCAAAAAGTATCCACGCCGTTTTTCTAACTCATCTGCATTCCGATCATATCGACGGATTGCCCGACGTCTTCCACACTGCATGGCAATTTGGCCGCGCAACTCCATTTGAACTCTACGGCCCGACTGGCACGCAAGATTTGGTAGATGGCATCATGAAATTTTACGCCGCCGACATTCACATCCGCCGCGATCTAACGGAAAAACTTCCCGCAGAAGGCGCGAAAATAAATCTCCACACCGTAAAAGAAGGAATCGTCTATGAAGACGAAGACGTCCGCGTAACGGCATTCCTCGTCGATCACGCGCCTGTCGAACCAGCCTTCGGCTATCGCTTCGATCAAATTGAGAAAGTTTCCAACTCAACTGAAAATCCACGCGTCGTAGCGACTATCGTAATTTCCGGCGACACGCATCCCAACGAAAATCTAATCCGCTACGCCAAAAATGCCGACGTCCTAATCCACGAAGCCTATCTCCCGCAAATCAAAGCGCCCGATGACACAGCTTCCGACGAACCGTGGTTCACGCGCTACCATTCCACAGCCGCGGAAGCGGGTGAAGACGCAGCCCGCGCCAACGTAAAGATGCTCGTCCTGACTCACCTAATTCCGCATCGTGCCGGCAATGTCGACGCAGAATTCCAATCCGAAGCTGCTAAATCCTTCCGCGGCCCAATAATTGTCGGCCACGATCTAATGCGCATCGATATTCCAGTTGGCGATAAATCATCGCCAAAATAAAATGATCAAAGTTAATCGACGTGGAATTCCAGCCCGGAGCAATGCCCTTTGCGGGCAACGAAATGATCTGGATTATCGAAGCTCATGTCGAACGGCGTCGCCGTCAGGTCGGGAGTTTTCTGAACTCTTGCAGAGTATTTCCCCGGCGGGACGTGAAGATGAAACCAACCATCGGAACCGCTGACGGTTCTAAACGTTCCGCCGTCACCACTTATGATAACGACCATCCGAGGCTTGTGTCCTTCGGAGTCCGGCGTTTCTCCGAACCCGATGCGCCCCTGGATGACGGCATCTTCTGGAATCTTTATCCTCTCAAGCTCCTGGATGGATTTCTTAGCGTCCAAGAGCAACGCGGAATTGCCGCAACCGAAAATCTGGAGCCGTCCATGAAATTTGAAAGCGAAAAGCAAATATTGCTTACCATTGTCTAGCGGAAATCTCGCGCTGGCATTTTCCGTATACACTTCGATGGTTTTGGAGAGCGCCCCTCGAAATCGCCTCTGTACGGTCAGAGTGTAAATCCAGCCGTCATTATCATCGACTCCGCTTCCAGCCGGTTCATTTCGAGTGGAGACAACAGTGCCAATGAATACGGCCGCGCTATTCAAGAATTCGCAGCGCACTGTTGGTTCCGGTTGGCTGCAGACGCCAAAACTCGGAGAGGGAAGAAACATTCCAACGAAGACAATCACGATCGCCCTAGACACGGCGAACAAATCACGCTTGACATCATTCTTCCTCACGCATCAACTCCTCAAAACCGAAACCCCTTGCGAGACTGATTCTACCCCACTCGATTGGATTCAAATCCAGAATCCCAGCTAGAATGAATGAGTCGATTCCGACCAAACAATGAACGTCGTACTTCTATCTACGTATGAACTCGGTCACCAACCATTTGGATTGGCGTCGCCTGCGGCTTGGCTTGCCGAAATTGGGGCGAAAGTAACGGGCCTCGACTTATCGCGTGAGGATTTCCGCGAAGCGCCGATTCGAGAAGCTGAGCTGATTGCGTTCTACGTTCCGATGCACACTGCAACTCGTTTGGCGATTGCGCTGCTTCCGCGCGTGCGAGAACTGAATCCGCGCGCACATATTTGCTTCTACGGACTTTATGCTCCAGTGAACGCGGAATATCTGCGTCAACTTGGCGCGCAAACGATTCTTGGCGGGGAATTTGAAGAGGGATTAGTTCGCTTGGTTGATCGCTTGAGCAATGCGCGAGACTCTGCAACGACTGCGGAAATACTCGAGCCGCAAATATCGTTGGGTAAACAGAAGTTCCGCGTTCCGCAACGCGCTGGACTTCCCGCGCTTGCGAAATATGCTCATCTGATTATGCCTGATGGCGGATTTCGCGTTGTCGGATATACGGAAGCGAGCCGAGGCTGCAAACATTTGTGCCGACATTGCCCGATTGTTCCGGTTTATGACGGAACATTCCGCATCGTGCAGCGCGAGATTGTGTTGGAAGATATTCGCCGGCAAGTTTCCGCGGGCGCGCAACACATTAGTTTCGGTGATCCTGACTTCTTCAATGGACCAACTCATGCGCTTGCGATTGTGCAGGAAATGCACCATGAATTCCCGAATCTCAGTTATGACGCGACGATCAAGATCGAGCATCTGCTGAATCACGCGGAACATTTGCCGATGTTGCGCGATACAGGATGTTTGTTCGTCACAAGCGCTGTGGAATCTGTGGATGATTTGGTTCTGGATCGTCTTGCTAAAGGACATTCTCGCGCGGGATTTCTGCAGGCAGTAGAAATATTCCGTAATGTTGGACTAACTCTGCAGCCAACGTTCGTGCCGTTTTCTCCGTGGACAACTCCGCGAAGCTATTTGGACCTGCTACAAGTTCTCGCGGAACAGGATTTGGTCGAGAATGTTGCGCCAATTCAGCTCGCAATACGTTTGCTGATTCCTGCTGGTTCGCGCTTGCTGGATCTTGCCGAGGTTCGAGATAACGTTGAACCATTTGATGCAGCAGCGCTTGTTTATCCGTGGAAACATTCCGATCCGCGAGTTGATGCGCTTGCCGCGGAAGTCAGTGCAATTGTAGAGCGCGAGGAAAAGCTGCGCCGCAATCGCGCGGAGATCTTCACACAGATTTGGAATACAGCAGCGCGGTTCTGCGACGATGCTCCACAAATTCCGGATGCGTTGCGCTATCCGAATATTGCGCGAGCTGCGATTCCGCATATGAATGAACCTTGGTATTGCTGCGCGGAACCTTCGAGTGATCAGCTCGTTTCTATTGGCCAAGTGAAACCGATTGTTGCGCATGCTGAGAAATCTCTGCCGCAACCTGATGCGTTTGTGTAAATGTCCTCATCTAATTCAGCGAGTGATTCTGTGAATCCGGTGCAAAACACGCCGACAAAACCGAAGCGATTGCTGCTGCTGACGAGCAAACTTGGTTATCAAACGCGCAGCTTCAGCGATGCTGCGCGCAAATTGGGCGTTGAGATTATGTTCGCTACAGATCGCTGTCATCAGCTTGATGATCCTTGGAACGATCGCGCGATTGCAGTGCACTTTGAGGAACCGGAATCAGCAGCGCTTTCTATACTGGAAACATTACGCGGAAATGAACCTGATGGAATTCTCGCGCTTGGCGATCGATCTGTAATTACTGCCGCTTATGTCGCTCGCGGATTGGGAATATTTCACAATCATCCTGCTTCAGTGGAATCTTGCCGCAGCAAGGAAAAGATGCGCGAAGCGTTTCGCGTGTCTGGATTGCGAACTCCTTCGTTTCGCGCGTTGCCGATCGTTCCGATTCCTGATGCTGCGCTTTCGGGGATTAAGTTTCCGTGTGTCGTAAAACCGATTTGCCTTTCCGCGAGTCAAGGAGTTATGCGCGCGAATAATCAGGCGGAATTTCGCCGAGCTGTGGAAAGACTCGCGCATTTATTGCAGTCTCCTGAATTGCGCGCATCGCGCGATCCGGAATTGGATCGCATGATTGTTGAGGATTACATTCCGGGAAAGGAAGTTGCGGTTGAAGGATTGATCAGCGAAGGAGTTCTTCGCATCCTTGCGATATTCGATAAACCTGATCCGCTTGAAGGTCCATATTTTGAGGAGACGATTTACGTAACTCCTTCGCGATTATCGCGCGAACAGCAAGACGCGATTGCGAAATGCGCGCGCGATTCTGCGCGCGCGCTTGGATTAATTCACGGACCGATTCACGCGGAATTCAGAGTGAACGGCGACGAAGTTTGGCCACTGGATTTTGTTTGGCCAATCGAAATCGCTCCTCGTCCAATTGGAGGACTTTGCGCGCGCGCTTTACGATTCGGGCCGGAATTAATATCGCTGGAAGAATTGTTGGTTTGTCATGCGATGGGATTTGACGGAACTGATTTGGAGCGCGAAACAATTAGTTCTGGAGTGATGATGATTCCAGTTCCTGCGAATGGAATTCTGGAACGTGTTGAAGGCGCTGAAGAAGCGCGCGAAGTTTCTGGAATCACATCGATTGAAATTACCGCGCGATTGCACGACAAGATTATTTCGTGGCCTGAAGGTTCAAGTTATTTGGGATTTATTTTTGCGCGCGCTGAAGATCCAGAAAAAGTGGAAAACGCTTTGCGCGAAGCTCACGCGAAATTAAATTTCGTGGTGAACGCGGAATTGCCGGTCAGCAATGCTGCGACGGGAAAATTACCGCTGATCTGACGACGAAGCAAAAAAACGCCGAGAGATTTCTCGTCGCTGCGCTCCTCGAAATGACGATCTAGGGCGGGGCGCGAAAAATATTCGTCTAGGAAATTATCCTTTTGCTTTTGGAGCGACGTAACCTTCGGGGAGCTTGGCTCCTTCGCCGAAGAAAAATTGTTCCATTTGTTCTTCCATTACTTTCATGGAATTCGGATCGAGCGGATTCAGGCGATATTCATTCATGAGCATTTTTGAATGCTCGATCCACATTTTCCAGGCCTCTTTTGAAACGTTGTCGTAGACGCGTTTGCCGAGATCGCCTTTCCAGGGTACACGGTCGAGGCCTTCCATTTCTTTTCCGAATTTTACGCACATCACCATGTGCGCTCCGGGTTTTGGCGCGCTGGGAATGCTTGGTGGACCGCTGTGACCGCAAGACATAGTAGCCTCCGCCGGAAAATTCACGGCGCTACATCTACAATACTGCATGGCGGGGGAAAAACAAAGGCGCGTGTGGACTGGATTTTAGGGGCGTGCACGGGGTAAGAGCGGTGAAAAAGTGCATTATAATGCATGTTGCGGACGAATTTTGGCGAAAAGTGCATTATAATGCACTTTTTGGGGGAGGAAAAAGAGGGGAAAAAGCTCTTAACGCAGAGTTCGCAGAGACGCTGAGAAAAGA
>DATBYL010000373.1:0-6400 GCA_036513735.1 Candidatus Acidiferrales bacterium | reverse complement strand
AACGCGGTCGAGGCGATGGAGGAAGTTGGCGGCGGGGTGCTCAGCTTGAAAACATTCCGCGATCAAAACAATGTCGTGATTCAGTTTTCAGATACCGGCCCGGGAATTCGCGATCCGCACTTGGCGTTTGATCCTTTTTATACGACGAAGGCGGTCGGCAAAGGAACCGGTCTGGGGCTTTCGATTTGCTATGGTCTGGTGAAAGAGCACAAGGGGCAAATCACCTGCGCCAATCGCCCCAAAGGTGGGGCGACAATTCGCATTGAACTGCCCGCCGTGTTGGCGTTGTTTCCGGCTCGCAGTACGGGCAGCGCGCACGCTGTCGCTGCATCATCCCGCTTGTTCTAGAAAATTTCATTCCCGCGTATCTCTTCATTCCGCAATCAATGGCATACTTCTTGTTCGGAGGATCAATGCCGGAAGCTGCGATTGTTGCGGAAGGACTGTCACGAACCTTTGGAAATTTAGTTGCCGTGGATCACGTGGATTTGCGCGTCGACGCAGGACAGTTCTTCGGATTTCTCGGTCCAAACGGCGCGGGAAAATCCACGACGATCCGCATGATGACAGGACTTCTTGCGCCGACCGCGGGAACGATTAATTTGCTCGGACTTAGTCTGGAAGGAAATCCCGTTGAAGTAAAACGGCAAATTGGTGTTGTGCCGGAAGGGCTGGCGCTGTTCGATCGCCTTACTGGGAATGAATATCTGAATTTTGTTGGAAGAATGTACGGGCTAGATCGCGCAACCGCCGCGCAGCGCACCAACGAACTTTTGGATTTTATGGATTTAGCGGATCGAACCAAAACATTGATTGTCGATTATTCGCACGGCATGAAGAAAAAACTCGCGCTGGCCGCTGCGGTGATTCACGGGCCGAAAATACTTTTTCTGGACGAGCCTTTTGAAGGTGTGGATGCCGTTGCCGCGGGCACACTAAAAACGATGCTCCACAATATGACCGAGCGCGGCTCGACAATTTTCTTGACCTCGCACGTGCTCGAAATCGTGGAGCGGTTGTGCAGTCACGTCGCCATCATTAATAAGGGACGAATTATCGCGCAAGGCTCGCTTGATGAGCTTCGCGCCGGCGTTGCCGCCGCAGCGCATGTGGAAGGAACGGATCCCGCTGTTCCGGGACAAAAACTTACACTTGAAGAAATTTTCCTGGCGGTGGTTGGCCATGAAGGTGTTCTGCGCAAATCAGAGGACGAGCTTTCATGGCTGAAGTGATCACTACAAGTAATTTGTGGCGCCAGTTATCGCTGGTGGTCATGCTGCGCTGGCAAACATTTCGCAATGGAATGCGCAGCCAGTCCGAAAAGATGCACGTGCTCGGATCCGTGGCGCTGGGAATATTTTTTACACTATTAACGTTTGGCGGCGCATTGGGAATTGGTTTTGGCGCGTTTGAAATCGTGGCAATGCAGCGATGGATTTACCTTTCCATGATGTTGTGGGGAATTTTCATGTTCTGGCAGTTTGTGCCGGTGCTTGCCTCGCAAACGAATCCGGGTTTTGACGGCCGAAATTTTTTGCGCTTTCCGATAAGGTTTTCCACATTTTTTCTGATGAGCACGGCGTATGGATTGGCCGATCCCTTCGCGCTTGCCGGAATTCTGTGGCACATCGCGATGGGAATTGGAATTTCAGTTGCGCGTCCGGATTTGAAATGGTGGGCCGCGCTTGCACTGGCTTGTTCGGCGCTGATGAATCTGCTTTTTAATCGCATGCTTTTTGCATGGCTGGAACGTTTGCTCGCGAAACGCCGCACACGGGAGATTGTGACTGTTCTGTTTATTCTTTTTTTCGTGTGCATACAGTTCTCCGGCCTGATTTTGCAGCGCTGGGGTCCAGCAGTGAGATCCGCCATTGAAGAATCCGCAAGCGTGTGGCGAGCTTTGCCGCCGGCGCTGGCGGGAACGGTGATCGAACATGCCGCAAATGACGATCCATCTGCTGCAGCCATGACAACCGGTTTGCTCGCCTTATACGCATGCGCGTTTGGCGGACTTTTTGCGTTCCGCGCGCACGCGCAATTTACCGGAGAAGACTTGGGCGAAAGCGCCGCGCCGATTCGTCGAAAAACTGTGGTGCCGCGCGTGCAAACTTCTGCGCCGTCTTCGGTTGCGGCAACGACGGAGTCAGCCGCAGCGCAGCGCGTTTCAGGTTTGATCAGCGGCCCTGTTACGGCCATCATCGGCAAGGAATTTAAATATCTTTACCGCAATTCGATGTTGCTGATGAATATTTTCATGCCGCTTGTGCTCATCGTGTTTTTCAGTATGACGACGTCAATGCCGAGTAAGCACGGCGGTCCATCTCCATTTTCGCGAATCAACGGCGGCTACGTGTATCCCGCCGCGGTGGCGTATCTTTTTCTGCTGATCATGAATTTCACACCAAACAATTTGGCTTACGAAGGCCGGGGCATCGAGCGATATTTCCTTTCGCCAATAAAATTTCGCGATGTAATGCTGGCGAAGAATTTATTTCACGGAACGTTGGTGGGATTGGAAGCGTTGTTGGTACTGGGCATTTTAATCGCCATGGGACATCCGCCGGGATTGTTGATTATTTTGGCGACGTGGGCGGCTTTACCTTTTGCGGCGCTGATGCATTTTGGCGTAGGAAATTGGCTGTCATTGCAATATCCCAGAAAATTTGAATTCGGAATGCGGCGGCAGCGTCCGTCGGGAATGACAATGGTAATTTCATTTGGATTGCTTGCCGCGGTAATGGGAACGATTGCTTTGGTCGGCGTAATCTGCCTTTGGCTGGCGGGACTGTGGCTGCTGCCGATCGCATATCTCGCGCTCAGCGTCGCTGCTGTGGTCGTTTACCGATTCATGTTGGATAGTACTTCGCAGCAGGCGGTTACTCAGCGCGATGCTTTGCTCGATCAACTCGCGCGCTAGTTTGCTTATACTTCCTTTTCAA
Source organism: Candidatus Acidiferrales bacterium (assembly GCA_036513735.1). Lineage (GTDB taxonomy): Bacteria > Acidobacteriota > Terriglobia > Acidiferrales > UBA7541 > DASTCZ01. The sequence continues at coordinate 3,461 of DATBYL010000373.1, read as the reverse complement.
ATTTATTCCTGAAACTAAAAATCAATTTTTCAACTCTTATAAGAGGTGCGGCGCTATTGTTGGTTGCCAGCATTGTGCCGGCGCGATAGAGTCAGCGCGACACATGAATATGCCGCCAAAATTATTTAGTCCGACGTACAGGGAGTGTTACATGAAATTGCGAGCGATTTTGCATATTGCTGCATCTGCTGCTTTGCTGGTGACGTGTGCCGCGGGATTCTCGCCGGCCGCAACTGGACAGGATTTGGGGCAAGAACTGAAAAAGTTTGTTGAAACGCCAGCGATTCCCGGCTACGAACAAGTGCTCGCGAAAGAAATTCAAAAAGAATTGGCGAAGTGGAAGCCGCAGATCGATACGATTGGCAACGTCGTGGTGACAATCGGAAGCGGCGCGCCGCATCGAGCGATCGTGACGCCGATGGACGAGCCCGGCTACATCGTCAGCAACATTACCGCGGATGGATTTTTGCGCGTGCAACGATTGCCGCAAGCGGCGCCGAATCCAATTTTCGATTCACTTTATTCAGCGGAGCCGGTCTACATCCGCACGCGGTCCGGAAAAAGTGTTACGGGAGTGGTTGCTGGACTTTCAACGCATTTGCAGGGCGCGCGGCCGGGTCCGGCGCCCGCGGACCTTCACGAAGGCATGTACGGACTCGATGATATTTATGTGGATGTTGGAGCGACGTCAGCCGCTGAAGTTCGCCAAGCCGGAATAGAAATTCTCGATCCGATTTCAATTGAGCGCCACTTGTACGAAATGGGTTATGGACGAATGACTTCGCCCGCGATTGGAGATCGCTTTGGCTGCGCGGCTCTGGTGGAAATGTTGCAGCATTTGGATGCCGCTAAAGTGAAGGGAACTCTGACAGCAGCTTTCGTCGGTCAACAATGGGCCGGCGGCCGTGGACTTGAGCGCATTCTCGCGCAGGCTGCGGCCACGCAGAAAATTGACGAAATGATTTACGTCGGACGTTTGACGCGCGGTGGAGCAGGCGGTGGAAGAGGCGCACCGGCAGCGGCGCAAAATTCTGATGCGACGAGCGCGGCTAGCGGAACCGCGGCAGCGAATGCGGCTGATGCGGGACGTGGACAAGATCAAGCCGCGCGAGGTGGGCGCGGAGGACGCGGCGGATTCGCGCTGGTCGAACCGAAAAAAACTGACGGCAGCGGCGCGTTGATTGGCGGGAACGGTGCAAACGCAACGCTCAGCGATTTTGCAAAAGAATTGCAGGATCTTGCGTCGAAGAACGGCATTACCGCTTCAGCGGATAGTACGGCTGCGCTGGCGCGAGCGGCCGATGCAGCGGCGTTGTTTCCTTTGCCGGCGCGATTTGCGCGTTTGGGAATCGCCACGAAATGGCCGGCCACTCCGGGCGAAATTATTGATGCAGACGATCTGGTTGCGTTGACGCAATTGCTGGAAGTTTATGCAGGCGGCAGCGCAGAAACAAAAGCGCTCGCGCATGCAACGTCATTGTTGCCGCGTCCAGCGATTCCTGCTCACGTAAAAACTGCGGAGACGCCGGTGCAAATGGTTTCGACGCTGGTGGAAAGTTACGGCGTGGGATACCACGAAACCGACGTTCGCGAAACAGTGAAGAGTCTGTTGCCTCCGTGGGCGAAAGCAGAAACGGATGACTCCGGCGATTTGTGGATGCACCTGGGCACGGCGTCGAAGGATTCAAAAACTCCGCGCATTGCCGTGGTTGCTCACATGGATGAAATTGGATTTGAAGTGAGTGCTATCGAACCGGACGGGCGATTACGAGTTGTGACGCGCGGCGGCGGAATTATTGAATATTTTATCGCGCACACTTTGCTGGTTCACACGGCGAATGGGGATGTGCCGGGCGTTTTGGAATTGCCGGACGGTTGGGACGCGAACGGTTTTATTTTGCGTCCTCCTGCCGCGCCCCCTGCCGCGGCGGGCGCGGGAGCTGCGCCGGGTGCTGGTGGCGGCGCTCCAACTGAAGGAGCTCCGGCGGGCGGCGGCCGAGGCGGAGCTGGAGGCGGTGCGCGTTTTGTAGACGTCGGCGCGCGAAGCGCAGAAGAGGTTCAAAAACTGGGGATTAAAGCTGGCGATAGAATCGGAGACTACATTACGATTCCGAAAAAATATCGTCCGCTGTTGGGACGCCGCGCAAACGCGCGGAGCTTCGATGATCGTGTCGGATGTTCGGCGGCGATTGCTGCGATTTGGGAATTGGGGCCTTCGCTACCGGGACGCGATGTGACATTTATTTTTTCAACGGGCGAAGAACTCGGACTGTTGGGTGCGGGCGCCGCAGCGAAGAAAATGGCCGCGGACGGGCGCGCTCCGGATTTTGTTTTCGCGATTGATACGTTTGTAAGTTCGGATTCGCCGCTGGAATCAAAGCGTTTCGCGGATACGGAGATTGGACACGGATTTGTGGTTCGCGCGGTGGATAATTCCAATATCACGCCGCGCGAATATGCGGATCGCGTCGTGAAAATGGCGAAGGCAAATAATATTCCGGTGCAACTTGGAATCACCGGCGGCGGAAATGATGGGTCAGTTTTTCTTCCATACGGAACGATTGATATTGGATTGGGATGGCCGCTGCGTTATTCGCATTCGCCGGGCGAAGTGATTGATACGCGCGATCTTGACGGTCTCGCAAAAATTCTCGCGGTGCTTGCGAAGAATTGGTAGCGAGCGTTTGCGCAGGATTTACGAGGAAAGACTTCAATCGTGATGCTGCCTGAATCGTGGACGGAACGGCTGCCGTTTCTCGGCGCGTTGGAAGACGACTGGCAGCCGGTGCCGCGATATGCGCTGATTGGGTGGTCGATTTTTTACGTGTTTGTTCTTTACGAATTAATGTCCGGCGGCGATTTCCCAAAGTATATGGACGGAGTTTTTGTTCCCGTGCACGAAGGCGGGCATATTATTTTTGGATGGTTCGGCGAATTTATCGCAGTGGCGGGCGGAACATTTTTGCAGCTTGCGGCGCCTGCGATGCTGGCGATTTATTTTGTATTTCGCCGGCAACCGCAGGGTGTCACATTTTGCATGTTCTTTTTCTTTGAGCAATTTGGACCCATCGCAACTTACATGGCGGACGCGCGCGCGCAGGATTTGCCTCTGCTGACTGTGGGAAGCGGCGATAATGTGATTCACGATTGGAATTATTTATTCGGCAAGCTGGGAGTGCTGGCGCATGACACGCAAATCGCTTCCACGATGCGAGTGATTGGATGGCTGGGAATGCTTTCGATTGTTGGGTGGTTTGTGTGGCGCGGCTTGAACCAAACTGCGCCGCCTGCGCGTAAAGAGTGGGAGTAAACTATTCGTATGCCTGTCAAAACCATCATTGAACCTTTCCGCATAAAATCCGTAGAGCCGATTCGCCGAACCACGAAAGAAGAGCGGCGCAAATTATTGGACGCTGCCGGCTGGAATCTTTTTTTGGTTTCGTCAGAAGATATTCTGATTG
>DATBYL010000372.1:0-6712 GCA_036513735.1 Candidatus Acidiferrales bacterium | reverse complement strand
CGCGCGTACATTTGGCACTGCATTGCGATTCCCGTGATTGCTTCCATTTTGATGGCCGTGCATTTCTGGCGCGTCCGCAAGGATGGTGGAATATCGGGACCGGCGCCGATGATGCTGGAGGCGGAAATTAAGGACGAGAAGAGTCCGAGGCCGGTCGTCTTAAGGCCTAGCGGGACGAATCGTTAGCAGTTCCATCTGAAAATTTATTTGGCAGAGAAATTCAGCAGAGAAGTAGTCACGCACAATTTTTCGGGACAAGAGAGGCGGCTCAGATATGTGGGGGGACTGGCACCAGCTATGGGAGGTAATGTCCTCCCCGGATAACGTGCCGATCGTGGCGCTGCTTTTCCTGATGCCGTTCTATATTTGGTACGCGTTTCGTCAGGCGAATGCGAACGACAGACTGATCGCGAAGCTGGAAGCCGATCCGAATCTGGCGAAGACGGGGCACCGCAAGACTCAGCCTTATGAAAAAGGCTGGGACCGCGAGGTTCACACCTGGCCGTACTTGATGCGCATTGAGTTCGTGGCCGCGATTCTGGTCACTGTGCTTTTGATGGGCTGGTCGCTGACGCTGAATGCGCCGCTGGAAGAACCTTCCAATCCCAATGTGACGATGAATCCTGCGAAAGCTCCGTGGTATTTCCTGGGCTTGCAGGAAATGCTGGTCTATTTTGATCCGTGGATGGCGGGCGTGGTAATGCCGAGCTTGATCATCGTGGGGCTGATGGTCATACCTTATATCGATGAAAATCCGCTCGGGAACGGGTACTACACTTATAAGCAAAGAAAATTTGCGATTTGGGCGTTCATGATCGGCTTTGTAGGCTTATGGGTCTTAATGATTGTGATTGGGACGTTCATAAGGGGGCCTGGCTGGATGTGGTTCTGGCCAACGCAAACCTGGGACGCGTCGCGCGTGGATTACGCTGTCAACCGGAATTTGGACCAAATTTTCGGGATTGACGGCGCGTGGATGGCTCACATTCTGCCGGGAAGTTGGAAGCCATTTTCCGGACTGATTGCGCGTGGGATTTTCGGCATATTCCCGATTACGATTTACATGATCGTGTCATTTTACGCGCTGCACCTGGTGGCGAACTGGACGGAATTCAGTAAGAAGATTTATCGCCGCATGTCGCTGCTGCAAACGGTGACGATGCTGCTGTTCCTTTCGCTGATGCTGTCGCTGCCGATTAAAATTCTGCTGCGGTTAGTTTTTCGCGTGAAGTACGTGTGGGAGACGCCTTGGTTCAGCGTCTAGCGGTTATGCATTTAGCATTGAGCGGATTCGAGATCGAGGAGGCAGTGGGTGGCTGAACCGAATAGTCCAGATCCAATAGTTAGTAAATCGTTCAGCACTATTCTGCTGATCTCCGTATTTTTGTTGATGGTTACCGTGGCCTGGTCGCTGTATGACGAGTTTTTTGGCCTGCGGCCGTGGCGCGGATACCAGCGCGATTTTACGGCGGCGTATGAAAAGTATTTGACGAAACAGATTGCGCAGGAAAAGAAAACTGAAGCCGCAGTATTTGCCGCGCCTGATTATATTCAACTGAAATCTAATTTGGATGCCGCGCAGAAGTCCGTGCAAGGGGCGGATGCGCAACTGGATCAGCAATTGGCGCTGTTGGAAGAGCAGCGCGCCGCGATGACTCCCGCATTTCAGGACGCACGCGGAAAAGTTGTGGCGCTGATCTATCAGATGGAAATTGTGCCGGTGTCTGATAAGAGCGGACGCGCGTCACGTCAGAAAGATCTGGACCAAGCCAAGAATGAAATCCATGAAGTGGAGTGGCCGACTGGCGGTGGGGCTGTTGAAGTAAAGAAATGGAAATATGAGGATCTGAATCAAACCTTCACCGATTTGATGGCGGCGAAGGCGGCGATGGTGGTCAAGCGCGCCGATACGGATACGCCGGTGAAGGACGCGCAGGACAAGCTGAACGATTACGTGAAGCGCAATTTGCCGGGGCTGAGTTTGGCGGCGCTGGAAGGTCTGCGGAATTCGCTGACGACTTTCAAAGTCGATTTGCGGCAGATCAACGTGAATCCTACCGGCACGATGATCAACAATTTGGGCGGCGCGGGGCTCGTGGATCGGTGTCAATCGTGTCACATCGCGATGGATCCGCTGGTGGTTCCTGTGACGATGACGCTCACGAAGGCCGATCTGGGTATGGCGAAAAGCCATGATGCGCCTTTCACCACGCATCCTGATCCTGAACTTTTCAAATTTCACTCACTGGAAAAATTTGGTTGCTCGCCGTGCCACGGTGGCAACGGACGCGCGCTGGATTCCGTCGAGAAGGCTCACGGAAGGTACGAACATTGGCTGTGGCCGCTGAACTATCCTGAAAATTACAACGCGGGCTGCCAGAATTGCCACGCTGCGGACATGGTCACCGAACACGCGGAAGTTTTGAATCGCGGGCGTTCGCTGTATCGCACGCGAGGCTGCATCGGCTGCCACAAGTATGCGGGATTCGATGACGAGAATGAACGTCTGACGTCCACACGCCAGCAAATTTTGCAGTTGGAGAGCACGAAATCGGCGTACGCGCTGCAGATTCCGCGTTTGAATACGCAAGCCGATCAGGCCAGTGACAATACCCAGTCGCATGTTCTGCGGGATCGCGCGCTGAACATGACCGTTGAAAGCGCGAAACTGGACTCGCAGATTGAAGCACTCGATACTCTTTCCTCATCATTGATGCGCGAGGTGAAGCGCGTCGGGCCGGACCTTAAAGAAGCGCAGATGAAGCTGCGCAAGGAATGGATACCAGTTTGGTTGGCGCAGACGCACACGTTCCGTCCGACGACGAAGATGCCGCAGTTCCGTTTGGAGCCGGACGAAATTCAGAAGATCGCCGCATTTATTTGGCAATCGGCAATCACCGGACCCGCTCTGCCGAATCAGGCGCTCGGTGACGCTGCGCACGGCAAACAATTAATTCAGTCGCGCGGATGTATGGCGTGCCACTCGCTCGGCGAAGGCGCGAATTCCGTCGGAGGAGACTACGCCGCGAATTTGAGCCGCGTCGGCGAGAAGGATAATTACAATTACCTTGTGCGCTGGGTTCACAATCCGCGCGACCGCACGCTGCCGTATTCTCCGTCGGAGAAGAGAGATCTTACGCCTGCGGATTACGCGAAGCACGGCTTGCCGTTCGTATTTGATTTGGAACACTCGAAGAGCCCTGATGACGGCCACCAGCTTGAAGTGCAGCAGCCGACGATCATGCCGAGCCTGCGCCTGACGGATGCCGACTCGCGCGATATCGCCAGTTTCCTTGTGACGCAGAAACATGCCGACGCAACATACGCGGCCGCGCCTTACATGGACGACCCGAAATTAGCCGCGGCAGGAAAAGCGCTCGTTCAGCATTATGGTTGCGCGGGATGCCACGAAATTTCCGGACTTGAAGATGAAGGCCGCATCGGAACTGAGCTCACGAACGAAGGCAGCAAGCCAATCGAGCGTTTGGATTTCGCGCGCTACACGGAAGACGCGAAGCGGGGAATTCAGACGAACGGCAAACCCGATCCGCGCGGTACTTGGTATGACGCGAAGGGATTCTTTGAAGCGAAGCTGGTGAATCCGGCGGTGTTTGACTACGCCAAAGTGAAACCGGATCCGATGGATCGCTTGCGCATGCCGACTCCGAACTTGAATGACGCGCTCCCGGGCATTACTCCGAAAAATAATTTGGATGCGCTGACATCATTCCTGTTGGGCAGCGTGGATCCGCAGTTGCCGCCGGAATATATGTACAAACCCGCGGACCGGCGCAAAGCGATTCAAGAGGGATGGTGGATCGCCACGAAATATAATTGCATCGGATGCCACCAGATCGGTATTGGACAGAAAACGATCATGCAGGATTTGCCGTTCTATCAGTCGGATGCCAAGGCGAATCTGCCGCCGTCGCTCACAAGCGAAGGCGCGCGCGTAAATCCGGAATGGCTGCGGCAATTCCTGGCGAACCCGTCGCTCAGCACTACGGACACGAACAAGAATGGCGTGCGCAGTTACCTTGAAGTGCGCATGCCGACTTTCTTCCTTTCCGATGATGAAGTTCGCAAACTGGTGCTCTTCTTCGGAGCACTTTCATCGCAGGCCGAGCCGTTCATTCCGGAAAAGCGCGTTCCGCTTACTGCCACGGAAACGGAACTGGCGCGTGATTTGTTTACGAATCCCGCGGCGCCCTGCTTGAAGTGTCATGCCACGGGCGATCCCGCGCATGACAAGACGGCCACCGCGCCGAACTTTATTTTGGCGGGCGAACGTTTGCGTCAGCCGTGGGCAGAGCGTTGGGTCACCGATCCCGCGAAAATTATTCCGGGTACGGCGATGCCCAGCGGGTTATTTAATCGCGTGGGCGATCATTGGGTGTTCAACGGAAAATTACCGGTCGCATTCGACAACTATCACGGCGATCAGGCGGATTTGATGGTGCGATTCCTGCTGGCGATGACGCCGGAAGAACAGCGGCGGCTGGGCGGACGCACGCCGTCGGGCGGCGCGGCAGCGCCTTCAGGGAAATAATTCGGCGGCTCGCACGATAGACGTCAAGAGCCGAAAGCACTACAATATTGGCATTCAATCGTATTCAACTCAGGAGGAAAGATTCGCAAATGAAACTTCGTCATAGTGGATACATCATCGTCACCGCCGCGCTGGCCATTGCGCTGGTTAGCTGCGGAAAGAAAGAAGACACAACTTCCGAAACGCCTGCGGCAACCACTGCGCCCGCCGGACAGCCTGTGGACGCGGCAACCGCGGGAACAATTACCGGCACAATTAAATTGGACGGCACGCCGCCAGTTCCGGGCAAAATCAGCATGGCCGCCGAAGCATATTGCGCTCAGCAGCATCCGACGCCCGTGCCGGCCGAAGATGTCGTCGTCGGTCCCGGCGGAACGTTGGCGAACGCGGTCGTCTATATCTCGGACGACATGAGCAAGTACGCCGTAACGGTTCCCAGCACGCCGGCGACGATTGATCAAAAGGGCTGCATGTATCACCCGCACGTTGTGGCTATGGTAGTCGGCCAGCAATTACAGATCACCAATAGCGATGCCACGACGCACAACATTCATCCGCTGCCGAAGGACAACGCCGAGTGGAACGTTTCGCAGCCGCCCGGATCAGCGCCGATGATGAAGACGTGGAACCGCGCTGAGGACGCAATCGCGGTGAAGTGCAACGTGCACCCGTGGATGAAGTCCTACATGTTCGCGTTCAAGAATAACTATTTCGCGGTCACCGGGCCGGACGGCAAGTTCACGATTCCGAATGTGCCGCCGGGAACGTATACAGTAACCGTATGGCAGGAAAAGTATGGCAATAAGACGGCGAGCGTAACTGTTCCGGCGAGTGGAGCGGGAACGGCAAACGTTTCGTTCAGCGCCGCTTCGGGCGATTAATTTCCACGGTTAGAAGTTTCGGCGGGGAAGTGTTCGCGGAAGATTCAGCATAGCGCGGACGCTTTCCCGTCAGTTTTATCAGCAAATATTTAGAATTAAATTCTTCCATGCTAGCTGGCAACTACAACAAAGCGCTGAATCGTTTTTGCATCGGCATGTCCGTCCTTACCGGAGGCTTGCTGACGGCCGGAGCGCTGGTCACCTCAAACGACGCCGGACTTTCCATTCCCGATTGGCCGCTTGCTTATGGCTCGATGGTGCCGCCCTTCGTTGGCGGAATTCGCTATGAATTTACGCACCGTGTAATCGCGGGAATTGTTGCGACGCTCACGGTGGTACTTGCAGTGTGGCTGTGTCGAACGGAATCGCGCGCGTGGGTGCGCACGTTCGGATATTTGGCGTTGTGCACGGTAATCGCGCAGGCTGTGCTGGGTGGCATGACGGTGATTTTCCGCCAGCCCTGGGCAGTTTCCACGGCGCATGCTTCCGTCGCGCAGATATTCTTTTGCTCGCTGATAAGCCTTTCGCTTTTTACGAGCCGATGGTGGCAGGAAGAAATCACCGCGATTCCGGATACCGGATCGCCGCATTTGCGATCGCTTGCCGTTTGGACGGCGTGCGCCACATTTTTCCAGTTAGTTCTGGGCGCTGCGTATCGGCACGGCGGCTCTGGAATTGGGCCGCATCTGGTTGGCGCGGCAGTTGTGACCGGGATGGTTTTCTGGACGGCTGGCGCGCTTCGCAATCGCTTTCCGTCTTCCGCGCCATTTAAAATTTGCCGGATTTTGCTGCACGCGCTGATTGGCATGCAATTGATTTTGGGCGGAGCGGCTTGGTGGTCGCGCCTTACAACAAAGGACGCGCCGCAGCCGATGCCGGTGATGGTTTATCTAACGGTGGCGCACGTTGTATTTGGTGCGCTGACTTTGGCGGGAACTGTTGTCGTAGCCATCGTGAGTTATCGCCTGCTGAAGGCTTCGCCGTCGCCTGCCGTTGCGAGAAACCGTGCTGCACAGGAGGCGATGTGAGCGCGGCGCGAGCAATTCCTGTTGCTGCAAATCCTTCGCGCGCGATGGGTTATGTATCGCTGACCAAGCCTGACGTATCTTTCCTAGTCGTGATGACGACGCTTGCCGGATATTATTTGGGTTCGCGCGGGCCGCTGGATTGGGTGCGGATGCTGCACACAGTTTTCGGAACTACATTGGTTGCGGCCGGGACATCTGCGCTGAATCATTACATCGAGCGGGCTTCGGACGCGTTTATGCGGCGCACGGCCTCG
>DATBYL010000371.1:0-16254 GCA_036513735.1 Candidatus Acidiferrales bacterium | reverse complement strand
GGGGATGCGCATCGCACCGTAATCTAATACCCGGAAATTGCGCCCGTCGGTTTCGATGACGCCGTAGCCGGTGGGCCCGGAAGCCGCCGGGTCCACACCCAGAATGCGGCGGGGACTTGGGGTTTGGGCGTCGCTGCCGTGAGCGGTCATCCTCGATAGTCTACGGCAAGGAATCACGCTCGCCAAATCATAATGGCCGGGTGGAACCGCTAAAACCAAAGGCCATCGCGGAGGCAAGCAATGGCCCGTCAAAGAGGTTGAAAATTGAGAATTTAAATTAGTTTGCGCCGACAGCCGCTTGAATTTCAGATTCGTCGATATCGAAGTTGGCGTAAACGTGCTGCACGTCGTCCTGCTCTTCGATGCTTTCCATCAGGCGAATCATCTGGCCGACCTGCGGGCCGGTCAATTTGATGTAGCTGTTCGGAACCATGCCGATTTCCGCTGACTCGGGCTTCATTCCCGCGTTTACAAGCGCGTCGCGCACGGCTTCAAATGCTTCGGGCGGCGTGACGATTTCCCACGCGCTGCCGCCGTCCTGCAAATCTTCCGCGCCTGCATCCAGCACGATGCTCATAATTTTATCTTCTTCGGCGAGATCCTTGGGCACGGCAATTTCGCCTTTGCGTTTGAACATCCAACCGACGGCGCCGGCTTCGGCCATGTTGCCGCCATTTTTTCCAAACGCGTGACGAATCTCAGCGACGGTGCGGTTGCGCGCATTGGTGACAACTTGCACCAGCATGGCTACGCCGCCGGGGCCGTATCCTTCAAAAGTGATTTCGTCGAGCTGCTCGCCTTCCAGTTGACCGCTGCCGCGCAGAATTGCGCGTTCGATATTATCGCCCGGCATATTTTCGCCTTTGGCCGCGGAGATGGCGGTGCGGAGCCGGGCGTTGGTATTGGGGTCAGTTCCGCCGCGCGCTGCAATTGCAATTTCGCGAATTAGCCGTGTGAATACGCGGCCGCGCTTTGCGTCGGTCGCCGCTTTCTTGTGCTTGATTGTGGCCCACTTTGAATGCCCGGACATGCGTTTGCCTCGATCAGAAAAAGTTTTTGTGGTGCTCTAACAATATTGGGTTTCGCGAGTAATATGCGCCAAGACAGCCAGAAACCGCAGACCCTGATTTTTCCGCCGTAGTCTAACATATCCGCCAGCGGGCGCGCTGGATTGCGTTGAATCGAGCGAATAGAAAATGATGCTTCAGGATTCGGCACGCCGGGATTCGAGCGGCGGAGTTGTCGAAAATTGTTGAAATTTTTCACGATCTCTATGTTAGACAAGGCCGCTATTTAATCGGGAATTCCCATTCCGCTTCTGGCATTCCATTTTGGATACTTTGTCACCGACGCCACAAGCTACAGAACAGTGTTTCAAGTCGCCTACATTGGGGATGCGGCGCTGTTTCAGACTTGCAGAACCTGTGAAATGTCCCGAGATGCCCTGATACGCCCCTTGCAATGAATATAGGCGGAGAGTATAGGTCACGCACCGCATGGGTGTCGTTCCCAGACGACTGTCAGCCGCTACTGAGCAAGTCCTCGAGGAACCCCGCATCTAGCGAAGAATTTCACGGTCGGGGGAAACTAACATGAGAAATACCAGGTCATTCCGGATGTGGACGAAGTCTATCGCGCTGATTGTGCTGTCGCTCGGCGGATTGACGCAATTCGGAATGGCGAAGTGGAAGGACGTAACGCCGGATGCGCTGACATATATGTCCGCGCCGGCGCTTCCGCCCGCGCCAGCCCCCCGATCTGGAATTAGTGCTCAGCCATCGCCGGCGGTGACGGCCTCGGTCGCGGCGACGCCTGCAGTTTCAAGCTTCGCGGTCAGTGCGTCGCCTGCTGCGGCCGCCTCGCCGAGCCGCGTTCCGAATCCAGCGCCTGCTCCGACGCAGGTCCAGAGCGCGGCGGCTCAGCCGGGTAAGATTCGCGCGCAGATCACTACGGCAGTGGACGAAAGCGACGTTACGTCACTGAAGGGAAACACACATCCACTGGCGCGCGCGGAATTTGATCAAGGCATCGCCCCGCAAAATCTGCCGATGAACCGGATGATCATGGTGCTGAAGCGCACGGCCGAGCAAGATGCTGCGCTTTCTCAGTTGATGGAACAGCAGCAAGATAAAACGTCGCCAAATTATCATCAGTGGCTGACACCCCAACAATTCGGGCAGCAATTTGGACTTGCGGGGTCAGATATTCAAGCGGTTACGTCGTGGCTTGGCTCGCATGGATTCACAGTGAGCAAGGTGAGCAACGGCCGGACATTCGTGGAGTTTTCCGGAACGGCGGCGCAAGTGCAGGAAGCGTTTCACACGGAAATCCACAAATTTGTTGTGAATGGCAATGAGCAGTGGGCGAACGCGAGCGATCCGCAGATTCCTTCGGCGCTGGCGCCGGCGGTGCATGGATTGCTTTCGCTGAATAATTTTCCGAAGAAGTCGATGCTGAAGAATAACGGCGAATATATGCGCGCAAAGGCAACCGGGGAAATCACGAAAGTAACAGGCCCGAGCAATTTCACGCCCGCAGGAGCCTCGGCGAAAACCGAGATGAGTCCGGAGTTCACTTTTAACAGCACGGTCGGAATCGGCCCCGCTGATTTCGCAACAATTTATAACGTGCAGGCGCTTTGGAATGCAGGCATTGACGGAACCGGGCAAACCATCGCGATCGTAGGCGATTCAAACGTAAACGTCGCGGACATGAATGCTTTCCGCTCGTCGTTCGGCCTTTCCGTTAACCCGCCGACGATTATCCTCAACGGACCTGACCCTGGTATCAACGGTGATGAGACAGAGGCAGACGCTGACTTGGAGTGGTCAGGCGCGGTCGCCAAGGGAGCATCAATCATATTCGTCGTAACGGAAAATACGACCACCAGCAACGGCGTCGACCTCGGCGATCTCTACATTATTGACAACAACATCGCGCCGGTAATGAGCGAGAGCTTCGGTAATTGCGAATACTTCAACGGAAATGGCGGTAACGCGTTCTACAACGTTGTATGGCAACAAGCGGCCGCGCAAGGCATCACCGCGATGATCTCATCCGGTGACGCTCTCACCGTCGGATGCGATCAGGATATTAACAACGCGGGGATTTTTGGCCTTGCTGTGAACGGAATCGCTTCTACACCGTACACGGTCTCCGTAGGCGGTACTGATTTTGACGACGTGGGCACGGCTTCAACTTATTTCAATTCCACGAACACACCCACGACGCAACAATCCGCCAAATCCTATATTCCTGAAGTTCCCTGGACTGGTTCTTGCGCCCAGAACGGACTGAACGGTTGCGCAGGCGGAGTGAGGCCCAAGAGCGCGGATATTGTGGGTGGTGCCGGCGGCCCGAGCAACTGCGCGACGCAAACCGGCAATCCGACAAACACGAATGCTTGCATCGGCGGAGTGGGCGTTCCAAAACCATCGTGGCAGGCTGGACCAGGAGTTCCAGTCGACGGCGTACGCGATCAACCGGACGTGTCTTTGTTCGCCAGCAACGTGTTACATGGAGCGGGTTATGTAGTTTGCGAAGGAGACGCCGTTAGCGGCGGATCGTGTGACCTGAATTCGCCCTTTCAGCATTTCATCCTCCTTGGCGGCACTTCGCTTTCTTCGCCGTCGTTCGCGGGCATCATGGCGCTGGTGAATCAGAAGACTGGGCAACGTCAAGGCAATGCGAACCCAGTCCTGTATGCGCTGGCAGCGGTCGCCGGCAATAGTTGCAATTCCAGTCTTCCGGCAACGATTACCAATACGGCTTGCATTTTTTACGATGTGACCAAAGGAAATAATGCGGCGGCTTGCGAGCCGAATTTTACGGCGTCGTTCTGCAGCAGCAAGACGGATGGCGTACCGGGAGTGACGGTCGATCCGAATAACCAAACGACCGAAGCGTGGACGACGACCACCGGTTACGACATGGCGACGGGACTAGGTACGGTGAACGCGGCGAACCTCGTCAATAACTGGACGTCAGTTTCTTTCAAAGGCTCCGGCACAACATTAAATCTGAATGGCGGTACTGCAGCGGTTTCGATTACGCACGGCGCGTCGGTAACAGTCGCCGGTGCAGTAACGGGGACAGGAACGCCGTCGGGCCAAGTTTCGCTGATAACTAGTGGAACGACGGGATCGGGCGTAACTGATTTCACGCTGAGTGGCGGGAATTATTCGGGCTCGACCATTGCTTTACCCGGTGGGACCTATACCGCACACGCTCACTACGCCGGAGACGGAACGTTTGGCGCGAGCGATTCGCCGACAATTAATGTGACGGTGACGAAGGAAAATTCCGGCATCGGATTTTTCCTGGGAACTTTCCCGGCGGGCGGCGGTGTGAGCTTTCTGGGCGGGAGCCGGTCGGCGGTGTACGGATCACCTTATATTTTGCGCGGCGACATGGTCAACTCTCAGAACCAATTTTGCGAGAACGACCCGCTAACGAGCACGGTCGGAGTCGAATGCGGAACAGGCGTTGTGACCGAAAAGGATGGCGCGAACCTGCTGGATGGTGGAACTTTCACGCTGAATTCCGGCGGCTTCTATGAAGACGGAGGAGTGCAACTGGCTGCCGGAGTTCACAACCTGACTGTCAGTTATTCGGGCGATATCAGCTACAACGCCAGCACCAACACGCTGACGCTGACGATCACCAAAGATCCAACTACTACGACTGCGGCGTCGACGCAATCGACGATCGCAGTCGGAACCAGCGTAACGCTTACAGCGACAGTCAACACGACCAGCTTCGCGACCGCGAATGCTTCGCAGGAACCGACCGGCACAATACAGTTCCAAGTGAATGGAACGAACTTCGGCAGTCCGGTGACTGTGATCGGCGGCTCGACTAGCCAGGGAGAAGCTTTCGCTTCTGGCACACTGACAACTACCACTCTGCCTTCGGGCACGGACAACGTGACAGCAGTGTATGCGGGCGACTCGAATTACATGACTTCCACATCGCCTGCAACAGTGGTTACGGTGACAGGCGGCGGGGCACCGGATATGACGGTGACCAGTTCGCACACGGGATCTTTCTCACAAGGACAGACTGGCGCGACGTATACGCTTACGGCGACGAATACCGGCACAGGTGCAACGACCGGCGTAGCGGTTATGGTGACGGATACGTTGCCATCGAGTTTAACGGCAACGGCGATCTCGGGCACCAACTGGAGTTGCACGCTTGGGACGTTGAGCTGCACACGCAGTGATGTGCTGGGCGCGGGTGCGAGCTATAACCCAATCACGCTGACGGTAAATGTTTCCGCCAGCGCGCCGACGAGCGTAACTAACATGGCCACCGTTGCAGGCGGCGGAGAGACAAATACCTCGAACGACACGGCAAGCGATACGACGACAATCACGGCTTCGGCTTCGGGACCGAACGTCAGCATTACCTCTTCGCACAGTGGGAATTTCACGGTTGGCACCAACGGAACTTATACCTTCTCTGTAACCAACAGCGGCACCGCATCGACCGTGGCCGGTCAGTTGACGGTTACCGATACTCTTCCCACCGGACTAACGTTCGTTTCGGGAGGCGGCATCATTGGCAGCGGCGGCCTTCCACCTGCGCAGGGAATCGCGCCAGGAAATCGTCAGGCGCGTGCAATGGCCTCTCCAGCTAATGGCTCGTGGAATTGTGGCGCGGCAGGCCAGGTGGTTACCTGCACTTTCAATGTTGCTCCACTCTTCGGCGGCGGCGTGATTGCTCCGGGAGGAAATTCGGGCTCCATCATCACGGTTTCAGTTGCGCAGGCTGCAGTTCCAAGCGTCACAAATGTGACCACGGTATCCGAGCCGGGCGATGCGGCGCCGGGAAATGCGAATAAGACCTTCAGCGATCCGACCATCGTGAACGGCGCGGCAAATCCAACGCCTGCGATCACTTCACTTTCGCCAGCGAGTGCAATCGTGGGAGGCCCCGCATTTACGTTGACGGTAAATGGGTCGGGCTTTGTTTCTACGTCGACCGTGAGCTTCAACAATGTCGCCAAAGTGACGACATTTGTTAGCGCAACGCAGTTGACTGCGTCAATTCTGGCGACAGACATTGCCAGCACCGGTACGCCACCGGTTACGGTGACAAGTCCAACGCCGGGCGGAGGAACGTCGAATTCGGTTACGTTCAACGTGAACAATCCAGCGCCGGCGATAACTTCGATCGCGCCGACCAGCGCGATATTGGGTTCCGGTGCATTCACGATAACTGTCAACGGAACCGGATTCCTCGCTTCGTCCGTTGTGGACTTCAACGGAACGGCACGGACCACAACATTTGTGAGCGCAACGCAGCTAACCGCGGCGATTCTGGCCGGTGATGTGAATACGGCGGGCACTTTCCCAATTACGGTCGTGAATCCAACGCCAGGCGGGGGAACGTCCGCTGGCGTGAACTTCACGGTGAATAATCCTGCGCCGGTGATCACTTCGCTTTCGCCGGCCGGAGTTGTTTCAGGTTCGGGCGCGCTAACGCTGACGGTGAACGGCACGGGCTTCATTGCAAGCTCGACTGTGAACTTCAATGGCACTGCGCGGGTTACGACGTTTGTTAGTTCGACGCAATTGACCGCGGCAATCCTGGCGGGCGATGTTGCCAGCGCGGGAACTCCTCCGGTGACGGTTGTGAATTTGACGCCGGGCGGCGGCACGTCGAACGCGGTGAACTTCAACATCAGCGCGGCACCGAATCCTGTGCCAACAATCACAACAATTTCGCCGACGACCGCGTTAGCAGGAGGCGCTGGATTCACGTTGACGGTGACCGGAACGAATTTCGTTTCCACGTCGGTTGTGAACTTCAACGGTTCGGCACGCGCAACTACATTTGTGAGCGCAACGGTGTTGAACGCAGCGATCACGGCCACGGACATCGCCACCACTGGAACGCCTTCGATTACGGTTTTCAACCCCGCTCCAGGCGGCGGCACATCGACTGGCGCAACGTTGACGGTAAACAATCCGGCGCCAACTCTGGCCACGCTTTCGCCAACGGGCACGACGGTCAGCACTGGCGCATTTACGTTGACAGTGACCGGCACAGGCTTCGTCTCGAACTCCGTGGTGAACTTCAACGGCGCTGCTAAAGTGACGACTTTTGTGAGCGCAACGCAATTGACGGCGGCAATTCTGGCGAGTGACATTACAACCGTCAGCACTCCGCCGGTGACTGTTACAAATCCGACGCCGGGTGGCGGCACGTCAAACGCGATCAATTTCAACATCGCGGCGGCGCCGAATCCAGTGCCAACAGTGACGACACTTTCGCCGAACAGCGTCGTGGCAGGATCTGCCGGATTCACTTTGACGGTGACGGGCACGAACTTTGTGAGCACGTCGACGGTGAATTTCGGCGGCGCGGCACGAACGACAACATTTGTGAGCGCGACGCAAGTGACCGCGTTAATTCTGGCCAGTGATGTCGCCACGCCGGGCAGCACTCCCGGAGTCACGGTGACGAATCCAGCGCCGGGCGGAGGCACGTCGAATTGCGTCACGTTTACAGTGAACAATCCGTTCCCGACCACGACATCCATATCGCCGACTACGACAAGCGCGGGAACTGGAGCGTTTACGCTGACCGTGAACGGCACCAATTTCGTCAGCAATTCGGTGGTGCAATGGAACGGCTCGGCACGCGTGACTACGTTTGTGAGCGCTGCAAGGTTGACGGCTGCAATTACTGCTGCTGATGTTCAAACCGCGAATGACATTTCCGTCACGGTATTGAACCCAGCGCCGGGTGGAGGGATTTCAAACTCCCAAACGTTCTTCGTGAGCACTCCTGTTGGCGTGTTGACTACGCTCTCGCCGAGTTCGGCATTCGCGGGCGGCGCGGCGTTCACGTTGACTGTGAACGGCAGCAACTTCCTGAACACGGCGATCGTGCAATGGAATGGCGGCAACCGCACGACGACGTTCGTGAGCGCGAATCAGTTGACGGCTGCCATCACCGCGGCGGATATCGCTACGGTTGGCAGTGTAACGGTGCAAGTGTTTATACCGACCGTCGATTTTGGAGGTGCGAATAGCATTCGTCGACAGGGAGGCCCTCCGGGAACACTCTCAAACTCGCTGACGTTCACGATCAATCCGCCGAATCCGGTTCCAACGCTTACGGCAATTTCGCCAAATATAATTAGTGCAGGCGGCGCCGGATTCACGATGACGTTGATGGGCACCAACTTCGTCAGCAGCTCGGTTGCACAGGTGAAGGGTAGCGCACGGGTGACAACATTCGTCAGCGCCACTTCCTTGACGGCCGCGATTACCGCCGCTGACATTGCAACTTCGGGAACCGCGGCGATTACGGTGATGACGCCGACTCCGGGCGGCGGAACAACCGCTGCGATTAATTTGACGATCACGGACTTCTCCGTGACGCCGACGCCAACAACGCAAACTGTAGCGGCCGGCTCTCCGACGACGTATACGATTAACACGGCGACAGTTGGGGGAGCGTTCGCAAATACCGTGACGTTTACGGCGAGCGGATTCCCGACCGGAGCTGCGGGTACATTCAGCCCGACATCGGTGGCACCGGGTTCGAGCACAACGATGACGGTGACTACCACCGCGCGAGGCCTGGCGGAGACGATGCGGACGCCGTTTAATAATCCCGGCGGACCGAATCAGCCGCTGTGGTTGATCGCTGTTGTACTGGCCCTCGCGCTAACTTCGTTGGGATTCGCGAAGCTTGGACGGCGTTCCGTACGGCGATTGATTCCAATCGGAGCCTTTGTACTGCTGCTGATTTCAGCAGGCTACCTAAGCGGATGCGCGGGTAGTGGATTCCCGAAGGTCGGGTCGAATTTGGGAACGCCTGCGGGAACTTACGCGATCACCGTGACCGGAACTTCAGGAGCGGACGTGCATTCGACGACGGTTACTCTAGTGGTGCAGTAGAGCCGATCGCGCAGCAACTCGAAGGGCGAAGTGGTTACGATTGTGGCCTAGAAACGGTTGCGGAATGGCCACGGTTGTACGTTATAGTTGTAGCTATAGAGAAGCGGTGTAGCAGCCAACATTCAAGGGAGATGACGATGCGACGCACACACATTTTGCTGGCAATTTTCCTGGCGGCGGTTTTTACGCTGGGTTCGGCTCCGTCCGCGCACGCGCAGGACGCGCCGAAGTGGGAAATCTTCGGCGGCTATACGTACATGCGCGCGAACATCGTCGTGAACGGGAATCAATTTAATATGAATGGAGGCAGCGGTTCGGTTGCGTACAATTTGACGAACTGGTTCGGACTCGTCGGCGATTTCGGCATCACGCATTCGGGATCGACGGGGTCGCAACCGTTTAGTTTGAATGTTTATACGTATGAGTTTGGCCCACGAGTTTCGTGGCGCAACCACTCCAAGCTGACGCCTTACGGACAAGTATTAATTGGCGGAGGCCACGCGAACGGCACGCTCTACACGAGCTCGCTGGGATCGGGATTGGCGCCGCTCGGCCCGAGCAACGATTTTAATTTCACGGCCGGTGGCGGCGTGGACTGGAAAATAAGTCACAGCTTCAGCGTGCGGCTGGCGCAAGCGGAATATCTGCACACACAGTTTGCGAACGCTGTGAACAATAGTCAGAGCAGCTTCAGATTGAGCACCGGAGTGGTTTTTAGTTTCGGCGGAAAATAAACGAGCTTACCTCCGTAGGAATAGAGCGCGCGGCAAGAGGCTTTGCTGCGCGCTTTATTATTTTCACGCGCCGATAAATGCACCACTTCTTGAAGGACGATGAATTGCGGAGCGAAGCGATATTGATACTGAGGAAGAAAAGTTGGTGGACGTGACAGGGATCGAACCTGCGACCCCCTCGTTGCAAACGAGGTGCTCTCCCAGCTGAGCTACACGCCCACACTTGACCTGTTCTTAATTCTAAAGCAGTTGGCGGGATTCGCAAACTGGGAAAACCTGGGCACCTTCGTTTCCGCCATCCGTTAAATTGACGACCGAGGAATCTGCTATAATTTGGGAGATCCCACACTGCACCGGCCAATGACCAAACTACGAATTTCCATCGTCGAATATTTGAACACCGCGCCTCTGGTGTGGGGATTCACGGATGGGCCGCTGGCCGGGCGATACGATCTTTCGTTCACTGTGCCGAGCAAATGCGCGGAAGCACTGCGCAAAGGCGATGTGGACGTGGCGATTATTCCGGCGATTGAATATCAACGCATGGAAAATGTTGTGCTGCTGCAGGAAATGTGTGTGGCCGCCAAAGGCGAGGTCCGCAGCATTCTGGTAATTGCCAGCAAGCCCATTGAGATTGCGAAGCGTGTCGCTCTGGATACCAGTTCCCGCAGTTCCGCTGGGTTGGTGCAACTTTTGTGCCGGAATTTCTGGGGGATTTCGCCGGAATTTGTTCCCGCGGAACCTGATCCTGCGGCGATGCTGGCGAATGCGGATGCCGCGCTGGTGATTGGCGATCCCGCTTTGCGCATCGCGGTGAAATTGGAACAGCTCGCAGAGAAAAGACCGAATGGCGAATTCTGTTGCGGCGGTGATCCGAACGAACAAGCCGTGCCGGGCGTGGATTCGCTTTACGTTTACGACGTGGCGCACCAGTGGCGCGAAATGACGGCGCTTCCCTGCGTGCTGGCGGTGTGGGCCGCGCGTCGCGAAGCGGTTACGCCGGAACTGATCGCGGATTTCATGGCGTCAAAACAATTCGGGATGGCGAATATTTCGGATATTGCCGAAGGCGCTGCGCTGAAATTGGATTTGCCGGCGCGTTCGCTGGAACGATATTTGCGCGAGAACATTGACTTTCATCTCGACGCCGAAAATATCGCGGGCCTGGAACTTTATTACAAGCTCTGCGCCGAAGCCGGACTGATCCCGCGCGCGAAACCAATTGAGTTTGCATCGTCGAAGAACAGTGGAAGCGATGCGGGTTCGCAAGACGCGGAAACTGGAAAAGTGATTCAAAACAGGTAAAGTGCAAGATCGCATTTTTGCGTAAATTGATTTTGCGCGATTGAGCTGACGGTCTAAATTAACAAGGAACTGCCGAAAACGAAGATGCCGAAAGCTCCGCAACCCGCTGGAACCGTTCGAGTTATGCGCCGTTTCCCGGTCAAAGGGATGGCCGGCGAAAAACTGGGCGAGATCTTCGTGAGCTTCGCTGGAATGGTTGGTGACCGCGTTTACGCGTATTTTGATCCGCAATGCAAAAATGATTTTCCATGGATGACTCCGCGGATTTGGGCCAAGATGTTGCTGCTGAAACCGAAATTTGTGGAACCCGCGGTGGCGCATGCCGATCGTCCTTCGCCGAAAAATTATCGCGTGGAAATTACAACGCCAAAGGGAACAGTGTTTGATATCGGCGATCAGAATTTATTGAAATACATGGAACAGCAATTCGGGCGGCCGGTAATTTTGCGTTTTTCAGAACGCTGCATGCATGACGCACGCCCGATTTCGATTTTCGGGCATAAAACTTTGGAAGCGCTTTCGACGGAAACTGGAATGAAACTTGACGCGCAGAGATTCCGGATGAATTTTGAAATTGATTGGGCGAAGGGCGGCGCATTTTTCGAGAACGAATTAGTCGGAAAACAGATTCGCATCGGCGAAAATGTAACGCTGTACGTTTCCAAATTGGATATGCGCTGCAAAACAATTGGACTTGATCCCGATACGGCAGAATCGTCACCGGAAGTTTTGCAAGTTGTGGCGGACAAGCACAATGGATCGGCGGGAATTTACGCGACGGTGTTGCGCGAGGGAATTGTTCGGCGGGGCGATCCGGTTTTTGTAGACTAATAGTGTTGCAGGGCGGACAAGAAAATGTCACTGACGATAGAAGAAACACTGGATTTATTTGCCTCCGATGATTTGATCGGCATCGGGATGGCCGCGACGGCTGTGCGGAACAAGAAAAACGATCCGCACGTGGCCACGTATCAGATCGACCGGAACATTAATTACACGAATTTCTGTACGGAGTATTGTTCCTTCTGCGCATTTTATCGTCCGCTGGGCGCGAAGGACGGGTACCTGCTTTCCTTTGAATCGATCTATCAGAAAATTGACGAGATGTTGGAGCTTGGCGGCACCGGAGTCTTGTTGCAAGGCGGACTGCATCCGGATTTGCGCGTGGAATATTACGAAACGTTGTTGCGTTCGCTAAAGCAAAAATATCCGCAGGTGCATCTGCATTGTTTTTCAGCGCCGGAAATACTCTGCATTGCGGAAGTCTCCGGGCTTTCTGTGCGCGATACGATTGCGCGATTGCAGGACGCGGGACTGGATTCAATTCCCGGCGGCGGCGCGGAAATCCTGGACGATGAAATTCGCGCCCGCATTTCCCGCCTGAAATGCACCAGCGACGAGTGGGAAAACATGCACCGTGCGGCGCATTCGCTGGGCATGCGCACCACGGCGACAATGATGTTCGGATGCGGCGAAGAGCCGCGCCATCGCGCGAATCATTTGGCCCGAGTGCGGAGGATTCAGGAAGAGACGGGCGGATTCACGTCATTCATTCCGTGGATTTTTGCGCCGGAAAATACTCCACTGGGCAAAAAAGTTCCTGAAGCAACCGCCGTGGATTATCTGAAGACGCTGGCAATCAGCCGGCTTTTTCTGGATAACATCGACCACATTCAGTCAAGCTGGCTCACGCCGGGAATAAAGGTGTGCCAAGTAGGATTGCAATTTGGCGCAGACGATGTGGGAAGTATTTTGATTGAAGAAAATGTTGTTTACGCGGCTGGAGTCCGGAATCGCACGAATGAAGAAGAGTTGCGGCGGATTATTTCGGACGCCGGGTATATGCCCGCGCAGAGGGATACGCTTTATCGCGCTTATTACCTGAAGTAAATTCCGAATTTGATTCTTCGACCACGAATCGAGGGAATGACTCACATCTGAAGAGGTGAGCCACGGACCCGCTGTCCTTTCGTACAGTACACGTTATTCGAGATATTAGTTTCTGACTTGTATACCCACGCGCTCCGCCCCCCTAAGATTGAGATGACCTTCTAGGAGAAAATTCATGCGTGTCCAACGTTTTGTTATTTCAGTTTTTGTGATTCTTGTGTTCGCTCTTACATTTCTGCCGCGGACGAATGCTCAGACGGCGAGTCATCCTCTTACTGGCAGCGAGTTGCTGGCGCTCGTCGCGAGTGAATCCTTGGACCAAAATGTTATCCACGCAATCGAATCGCGCGGAATTGCGTTTCGACCGACGGAACAATATCGCGCGCTGCTCGCAGCGGCTGGCGCGAACGCTCCGGTGATGGGCGCGCTGAAAGGCGCAAGGATAAGCGCGGATGCCGTGTTTCCCGAACAAGCGGAAGCGCCGGAGGCTCTTGGCCATCTTGCGGTGGCGGGAAAAATGATCCGCGCGAAACAATTTGAGGAAGCTGGAAAGGAAATTGTGGCGGCGCTGGATAGCCGCATCACGCCCGAAGGCGGATTTTTGATGGGACACCTTCAAGATCGAATGGAGGAATGGGAAAACGCAGCAACAATCTACAGCAAGGTGATCGAGATGTCTCCGGATTTTCCGGGCGCGCACGCAAGACTTTCATACGACGCATACCGGCTTGGAGATGCGGATGCAGCAATGAGGGAGGCGCAGGCCGGCTTACGGCTATTCAAGGATGATCCAGAAGCCCACAAAAATATGGGTCTTGGGATGGCAAATTCCGGAAAATTGGATGGAGCGATTTCCGAATATCGCGAGGCGTTGCGTTTGAAGCCGGATTACGGCGCGGTTCATTTCAACTTGTCGCTCGTTTATGCTCAACGAAAACAGACGGACGAACAGATTACAGAGTTGCGAAAGGCGATTGTGCTTTCGCCCGAACAGGCCGATTATCACCGCGTTTTCGGAGACGCATTGCAGAATTCCGGCGATCTGGCGGGCGCGATTCGAGAGTTGCGCGAAGCGAAACGGATAGATCCCGCGCGGCTGGATGTCCGGAACGACCTAGCGGCGGCCTTGAGCGCCCAAGACCATGAAGCTGCCCGGAAAGAATTTGAAGAATTGATCGCGATGGCGCCCGAATTTGAGCTGGCACGCCTGAATCTTGGTTCTGTGTATCTGCACGACGGGGATTATCAGAAAGCGGAAAAGGAGTACCGAACGGCGGAGGAACTTGACCCATCCGACGCAAACGCGTTCGCCGGAGATGGCGGTGCACTCGAACATCAAGGAAAGTTTCAAGACGCGATCTCTCAATATCGGCTGGCGGAGAAACTGGATTGTAACTGCGGAATTATTTACGTAGGCCTGGGCCGAATTTTTCTTGAGACGAAAGACTATCCGGGCGCGATTCGGGAATTGAGAAAAGGAGTAAACGTGGACCCGGCAAACTGGGAGGTGCACTCGCTTCTGGCGGAAGCGCTCGCGGATACTGCAGATCTGGATGGCGCGATCGGCGAAGCGAGAGAATCAATTCGAGTTCAGCCGGCGAATCCAATCACACTCATGAAACTGGCAAGATTTCTCGACAAGAAAGGCGATATGAACGGCGCGTTGCAGGAGTGCAAACTTGCGCGAGGATGGAGCGTTGCTGACGAGGACGTAGCGTACTGCGGTGAAATCGAGAAGCGGCTGGGAGTTGAAGTGACATTTATTGTGCGCTCGTTTATTTCCACTGAAAAGGAAGCCAAGAAGGAAGCAACGAATATTCCAGAACCAAATGCGCACTCCACCGGCCCGGTATCACACCCGATTGTGGCTTTGAAGCCTGGCGAAACGATTGAGTCCGCGTGGCAGCAAGCTCACGACAGGGGTCAACGAGAGTTCGCCGTACGCAAATTTGAAGATGCAGAAAAATCACTGGAAATTGCCGCGGCGCTGTCTGAGAAAATGCAGCCGTTCAACGAACGCAACATGAACACGTTTGATCTGCTGGGCGCCACCTACTCGATGGACGGCAAACTTGACGCGGCGCGAAGCACGTTTCAACGCGAGTTGGATTTGACGGAAAAAAATCTTGGCGCTCAGTCCGATCAAAATCAGCGACCGCTTTCTGAACTCGCGATCGTCGCGACGATGCAGAAAGACTTCGCTTCAACTGAGACCCTCTATCTGCGGCTAGTGGACAATAGCGAAAAGAATTACGATCCTTCTGACACGCGCATCTGTATTTTTCTTTTTCAGCTCGCGGAGTTTTATCAATCCCAAAAGGCGTACGAGAAAGCTGAACCTTACATGCTTCGAGCGTATGCGATTGGCAAGCAAGCTGACGGCGATTCTGGTCCCGTGATCGAGTTATATGCGGCAAAACTTGAAACGCTTTATATTGCGTGGGGGAAATTCGATAAAGCCGAACCATATTGCCGCAAAGTCCTGGCGTTGCGCGAGCAAAATTATGGACGGAACAGCCGCGCGGTTGCTGATTCGATTCAAACGCTCGCCGACGTGCTAGACAAAGAGGGAAAGAAAGATGAGGCGGCGAGTTTGCGAAAGCGGAGCGAAGCGATTTTGGGGGCGGGAATTCCGCCGAAGCAGCAGTAGTGAGCTAATCGTGGCGGAGAGCGATCATGGGATCGACGCGTATGGCGCGACGTGCCGGGATGTAACACGCGGCAACGGAGACGAACACCAGCAGAATTGCGACGGCGGCGAAAGTTAGCGGATCATGCGCGCTGACGCCGAAAAGTTGATTGGACATCAGGCGCGTTAGTGCGAGCGCGCCGATGAGCCCGATCGTTACGCCGATGAGCGCCATTTTTGCGCCGTGGCCGATGATCAGGCGCATCACATCATTGCGTTGCGCGCCCAATGCGACGCGCACACCGATTTCGTGAGTGCGCTGGCCGACCAAATAGGAAATCACCCCATAAATTCCAACACACGCGAGCAGCAGCGCGAATGCTGCGAATATGCCGAGGAGAATCATGGAAAGTCTGCGCGCGGCGAACGAGTTGGAGACAACTTCGTCCATTGTTTGAACGTTGTAGATCACTTCGCGTGAATCAATTTCCTGCACAGCTTGCCGCACCGCGGCCATAACGTCTGTTGGATTACCTTCCGTGCGCAGCACGACGGCAACAGAATCCGCAACGAGCGGCATAAGTTTTTCGGGAAGCTGCATGAATGGAAAATCGAATTGCGCTTCGATGGCCGATTTGGGATCGGCGTCGAGCCCCCACTGTTTTACGTGGCCGACCACGCCGACGATTTCAGCTTGCACGTTGAAGACTGCGAGATTGATGCGCTTGCCGATGGGATTTTCGTTCGGGAAATAGGTTCGCGCGAAAATGTCGTCGAT